>JAZBNQ010000491.1:0-11329 GCA_036350775.1 Mariniphaga sp. | reverse complement strand
ACCTATATCTTTCCGATAAACATTAAAAACAACATTTTCCGGATCTTCTTTCAATAGTCTCCAGCTTACAAAAACAGCACGTTCACCCTCGCAAAGTGCGATTATTCCACGGTCAATTTTTTCATTTAACTGCGCATAATTAATAATTGGGGAAAAAAAGAATAACGAAAAAAACAGG
Organism: Mariniphaga sp.; assembly: GCA_036350775.1. GTDB lineage: Bacteria > Bacteroidota > Bacteroidia > Bacteroidales > Prolixibacteraceae > Mariniphaga. The sequence goes on along the minus strand of JAZBNQ010000491.1, from coordinate 11,151 downwards.
AGATAATTGAATAATCCCCCTTTTAGAAGGGTGATTCGCCATGATACAAAGTTCGTTTTTGAAGTAATTTCTTTTTCCATTTGTCAGGTGTGGTTTAAATATGCATTTTTAATCTTTTCAAGATAATCATTTTGGTTTATTGCCCAGTATTTATCCGAAAATATTTCCACTTCGTTAAATCCTGAAAATCCGGCATCTTCCATCCAGCCTCTTATTTGCGGCACATTAATGCAGCCGTCGCCCATCAACCCACGGTCGTTTACAAAATCCCTTGTGGGTACATTCCAGTCGCAAACATGAAAAGCAAACAGGTTTCCGTTCATGCCGCAGCGTTGAATTTCCCGCTGCAAATTATTGTCCCACCACAAATGATAAACATCCACAGCCACACCTACAAAGTCTGAATTGATTTCCTCTGCCATTTGGTTAGCCTGTTCAAGCGAATTAATTGCGGAACGATCGCCGGCATACATGGGGTGAAGCGGTTCGATGGCCAGTTTAACTCCTGCCTTTTGGGCTTGCGGTAAAATGTGCAATATTCCTTCCTGAATTTGTTCCCTCGATTTTTCGAGCGACTGGCCAGAATCGGCGCCGCAAACCAATACCAAAACAGGCGCCCGAACCAAAAACGACTGGTCGATGGCCCACAAATTATCATCAATGGCAGCCTGCCTTTTCTCTTTTTTTACCGAAGGAAAAAAACCTCCACGTGCCACTGAAACAATTTCCATGTTATAGTCATTCAGCATTTCACGGACGTTTCTTAAATTCTGTCCTTCGAGCACATTCCGCCAGATGGTTATTCCATAGATTCCGGCCGCACTGTAATTTTTAATGCATTGTTTTAAATTCCAGGGTTTTGTAGTGAGAGTGTGTACACACAATTTCGAAAAATCTTTTAATTCTGTTGCCATTAAAGTTTGTTTAGTTTATTCCGATTTTGCCAGCAATATGAAATGACAAAAATTTAATTCAGGTCCTCAAAAAAAGTTAAATACTTATCCTTATTCATTATCCGCTTCAAATACAAAGCTGCCTCCCGTGCATGGTAGTCGCCCCACATTGACGATTCTCCGCATGCAATTTTCTGTTTGGCCGGCACGTGGTCCCAACCGTTGGGCTGATGATAAATGCTGTGCAGGATTAATCCCTGGTGACGCGGATTGGTACTCAGGTAAGGATAATCGAGTAGCGAGTTCATTACCGTCAAACCGGCCTGCCAGTATTTTTCTCCTGCTTCTGCTTCATTTTTTTCTTTTAAAAATTTCCCCAACCGCAAAAGTCCCTGCGCACCAATGGCAGCTGCCGAGCTGTCAACCGGTTCCCAGGCATTGTAAGGGTCGGCCGGCTTGTTCAGATAATCGCCCAGTTTGTGCAGGTTTGGCGCACCAGTATCCCAGTAAGGAATGCCGTCAACCGGTGTGTTTGCAATATAAAAATCACAAGTTGCACGGGCGGCTTTCAGCATCATCCGGTCCGTTTCTTCTTTTCCGCAAAACGGTTCCAAATCCTGTTCACTGAATTGCTGAAAAGCTTCCAACTCTTCGGCAAAACCAAGCATCGCCCAGGCCAGTCCACGGGTCCAGGTGGAAAAACCTGTGTAGCCCTGCTGCGAATTGGGGCACCTGAAATTTCCGTCGTTAATATTAAAAATGCTTTCGTGGGCCGTTCTTCCCCAAACATCATAACGGTCGCGACCTTCGCCGTAAAAAACGGAATATTTCGCTGTTGCAGAAATGTGCTGAACTGCACGGTGTAAAAGAGAAATTTTTTCATCGTTTTCATCTTGTAAAACGTGCCCCAGCATTTGGGAAACAACCAAACTTCTGCATGAACGGATGGTGTCCACAAACAGCGAATGAGGCCCGTTAAAGGAATAAATAAACCCACCATCTTTAATCTTTGTCCAGCGACCGGCCTGAACCGCTCCTGAAATTTTCAGGGCCAGTTCGTAAAAATGCTTTTCCCATTCATTGAAAGGAATTTTGCCTTCGTTCATTAACCGCAACAAATTTCCGTAAGTGCTCAAGTTGTTAAAACCATGGTCGTGAACTCCGGTGTGGCTCACATGCGGCGCCATTTTTTCAAGCGTGGTTTTTCGTCCTGTTTCCAAAAAATAGTGTTCGCCCGTGGCGTCAAACTGCAATATGGAAGAGCCAAACTGAAAACCCTGAGTCCATTCTGTCCACCCGCGTGTGGTGTATTTTCCATCAACTGTAAAAACAGGCGAACCTTTAGATGAATCGTAATCTTTATCGATGTGTTTAATTTTTTCAGCTGAAAGCTCCCAAAACAAATCGAGCTTTTTCCTTAAATCTTCAGGGCGAAGTTGATAATCAATGTTAATCATTTTGTAGTTTTCGATTCAGGCATGTAAAAATAGCAGAATGGTTAAAAAAAATGAGGTTATTTGAGCTAAATTTGCTGAATGTTGAATTTTCATTGCAATTGATCACATGCCGAAAACAAAAACCTACGTAGAAATTAACCAAAAACTGAAGCAGGGGAATGCCGTTGTACTCACTGCCGAAGAGGTTGCCCAAATGGCCCAAACAGCCAGTCCGGAAGAAATTGCCGAAAAGGTGGATGTGGTTACAACTGCTACTTTTGGCGCCATGTGTTCGTCAGGCGCCATCATCAACTTTGGCCACGCCAGTCCGCCTATTCGAATGGAAAAAATCAGGCTGAACGGTGTGCCTTGTTACGAGGGACTTGCTGCAGTTGACAGCTACATCGGCGCTACGGCCTGCGACCCCGAAAATCCGTCGTATGGCGGTGCGCATGTGATTCAGGAGTTGCTGGAAGGAAAAGATGTGGTTCTGGAAGCGTGGGCAAAAGGCACCGACTGTTATCCGCGAAAATACATCAAAACAAAAATCAATATCAACACCATCAATGAGTTTACGCTGTTCAACCCCAGAAACGCGTACCAAAATTACAACGTAGCAGTGAACACCACCAAAAAAATGATTCACACTTACATGGGAACGTTGCTTCCGGGGATGCGAAATGCCACCTACTCCACTTCAGGCGAACTCAGTCCATTGCTCAACGACCCCGATTTAAGAACTATTGGCATTGGAACCCGAATTTTTCTGGGGGGCACCCAAGGATTTGTGGTTTGGAACGGAACCCAGTTTCACACCACCAAACCCAAAAATGAATTTGGAGTGCCGGTCACCAATGCGGCCACCATTTCAGTTATCGGAAATTTAAAGGAAATGTCGCCGGAATATTTGCAAGCGGTGTACTACGAAAAATATGGGGTGAGCATGTTTGTCGGTATCGGCATTCCAATTCCAATTCTCGATGAAGAGATGGCCCGCCGGGTTTCCATTGCAAACAGCCAGATTGAAACTTCGGTGCTTGACTACGGAACCGAAGGCATGCCGAAACTGGGTCAGGTAACTTACAAAGAACTGCAATCAGGATTTATAAAAGTGAAAGGGCAAAAGGTGCGCACAGCACCGGTTTCGAGTCTTTCAAAAGCCCGGAAAATAGCAGCAGATCTGAAAGAATGGCTGCAAAACGGAAGTTTCGAAATAACTCAACCGGTGCAACTTTTTCCCAAAAATACATCGTTAAACAGCCTAAAAGAAACGGAGGCCGAAAATGATTAAAAAACGATATGTGTTGAATTTTCCGCCCGAAAGTGGGGACAAACCGTTGAGCTACCATCTGGTACGCGATTACGACATCAGGATTAATATTTTAAAAGCCGAAGTTTATCCGGGAAAACGTGGCAGTTTGCTGCTTGAACTGCAGGGTAAAAAGGAAAACATTGAAAAAGGGGTGAAATACCTCACCGACCACCAGGTAATTTGTGAACCACTGGATAAACGCCTTCATTTTCAGGAGAAAAAGTGTATCGACTGCGGAAACTGCACTGCGGTCTGTTTTGCCGGCGCACTCACCATGAACCGCGAAAGCTGGAAACTGCAATTCGACAAAAACAAATGCGTGGTTTGCGAGCTTTGCATTCCGGCCTGTCCTTTACATCTATTTGAAATCGATTTCAGGTGAATAACGAACTAAATAAACGCTTTCAGCAAAAGTTTGAACAACGGACTTACCGGAACCAATTCAATACTTTCCGTTTTACCGGATTTGAATTAAAACATCAGGAAACCGATTTGTGGATTGGTGTCGATCAGGCGTCATTCAAACCAGAAATGAAAGAAGTGGCTCTAAAAAAAATTAAATCGCTGCGCGAAAAAATCGACAGCTACATTCAATCCGTTCCCTTTTTTAAAAAGAGTCTGAAACCATTTCAACCAGCTGAAAATGCACCAATTGTGGCCATTGAAATGGCACAGGCAGCCGAAAAAGCAGGAATTGGTCCCATGTCAACCGTTGCTGGTTTGTTTGCACGTGAAACCGGCAATGAGATTATTCAGAACTTTTCGGTTGAGGAGTTGGTTATTGAAAACGGCGGTGACATTTTTGCGCTGCTAAAAACAAACCTCGTTCTTTCGGTTTTTGCAGGAAATTCCCCCTTGTCAGAAAGAATAGGGCTCGAAATAACTCCGAAAAACAGTCCGCTGGGAATATGCACTTCAGCCGGGACCGTTGGCCCTTCGCTGAGTTTTGGCAAAGCCGATGCAGTAGTGGTAGTGGCCAAAGACGTGCTGGTTGCCGATGCATTTGCCACAGCATTTGGGAATAAAATAAAATCACCGGCTGATGTTGAAAAAGTAATTAACGATGCTAACATTCATCCTGAAATCCTTTCGTTACTTATTATTTGTGAAGATAAAGTAGGTGTTTGGGGTGAGTTTGAAATAAAAATCTTGAAATGATTTTTTTGAAACAACCAAATTTAATAACGTTCAAACCTAATTTAAAAAGATTCCCCCTTTGAAGGGGGTCGGGGGGATGTATTTAACACATAACAAAATGAATACAGACTATTCAAATAACAACTACAACAAAAATCTTAAAGAATATGCAAGAAAGTTAAGAAACAATTCAACGCTTGCGGAAGTTATTTTGTGGAATAAACTATTAAAAAGAAAACAATTAAGGGGGTATTCTTTCTTACGCCAAAGACCTTTAGATAATTATATTGTCGACTTTTTCAGTAAAGATTTAAAACTGGTAATTGAAATTGATGGAGAGATTCATAAATATCAAAAAGGAAAAGACAAAATCAGAGAAGAAAGAATTAGAAACCTGGGATATTCAGTAATTCGATTCCAAAATGAAGATATTTTGTATGAATTTATTAATGTAATTCGAACACTTGAAGGTTTTGTGGATGAATTTGAAAAAAAAAATTGGGATGAACCTAAATTCACCCCTTAATCCCCTCAAGGGGAAACTTAGATTTAAAACTGTTTATAAAAAATTGGAAATTAAAATCAAATGACAAAAATTAACAGAGATATACAAAAAGAACTGAAATCGCGTGTACTGGTGATGGATGGTGCCATGGGCTCGCTGTTGCAGGAATACAAATTAACGGAAGAAGATTACCGTGGAGAATTGCTGAAAGATGCAACCCACGACCAGAAAGGAAACAACGATATTCTTTCGCTGACTCACCCGGAGGTGATTTCAGAAATTCATTGCAAATACCTGGAAGCCGGCGCAGATATTTTACTCACCAATACCTTCAATGCCAACCGCATTTCGCAGGCTGATTACAATTTGCAGCATTTGGTTTACGAAATGAATAAAGCTTCGGCAGAAATTGCCCGAAAAGCGGCGGATAAATACACGGAACAGAATCCGAAAAAACCGCGGTTTGTAGCAGGCACTTTGGGACCAACCAACAAAACGCTGTCGCTTTCGCCCGATGTAAACGACCCCGGTTACCGGGCAGTAACATTTGATGAAGTAAAAGCTGCTTACCGCGAACAGGTGGAAGGCCTCCTTGATGGTGGAATTGACCTGCTGCTCATCGAAACGATTTTTGATACGCTGAATGGGAAAGCGGCCATTTTTGCCGTTGAGGAAGCACTCGAAGCACGTAAATTGCGCTTGCCGCTTATGATTTCGGGAACAATTACCGATGCCAGCGGACGCACCCTTTCCGGTCAAACGCTGGAAGCTTTTCTGAATTCCGTTTCGCATATCGAACTGCTCAGCATCGGGTTAAACTGTTCACTTGGCGCCACCGACCTGCGGCCCTACGTGAAAGAACTTTCCCAAAAAGCGCCGTTTCATATTAGTGCACACCCCAACGCCGGTTTGCCCAACCAGTTTGGTGGCTACGACGAAACGCCGGAAATAATGGCCGGGTACATCAAAGATTACCTGGACAACAGTTTTGTAAACATCATCGGCGGCTGCTGCGGTACCACACCCGACCATATTCGTGAATTTGCTAAAATGGCCGAAAAAGCCAAACCGCACCACATCAATCCCAAAAACGAATTTACCCGGTTGAGCGGTTTGGAACCAGTTACACTCACTCCCGAAGCCAACTTTATGAATATTGGCGAACGATGCAATGTATCGGGTTCGCGAAAATTTGCACGGCTCATTCGAGAAAAAAAATATGAGGAAGCGCTTGCCGTTGCCCGCGACCAGGTGGAAAACGGTGCACAGGTAATTGATGTAAACCTGGACGATGCCATGCTCGATGCCGAAAAAGAAATGGTTACGTTCCTGAACCTGATGATGGCCGAGCCCGACATTGCCAAACTTCCGGTTATGGTCGATTCCTCGAAATGGAAGGTGATTGAAGCCGGCCTGAAATGTTTGCAGGGAAAAGCCATTGTCAATTCCATCAGTTTAAAAGAAGGCGAAGAAAGTTTTATTGAGCAGGCCAGAATTATCAAACGGTTCGGCGCCGCGGTGGTTGTGATGGCTTTTGATGAAACCGGCCAGGCCGATTCATACGAACGGCGCATTGAAATTTGTCGGCGCGCTTACAACCTGCTCACCGAAAAAGTGAACTTTCCGCCCCAGGATATTATTTTCGACCCCAATGTGCTCACCATTGGAACCGGAATGGAAGAACACAACAACTACGCGGTGGATTTTATTAAAACCATTAAATGGATTAAAAAGAACCTGCCCCACGCCAAAACCAGCGGCGGCATCAGCAACGTTTCATTTTCGTTCCGGGGTAATGATATTGTGCGCGAAGCCATGCATTCGGTATTTTTGTATCACACCATCCGGGCCGGCCTCGATATGGGTATTGTAAACCCGGGAATGTTGCAGATTTACGACGAAATTCCGAAAGACCTTTTGGAAAAAACGGAAGACCTTATTCTGAACCGCCGGCCCGACGCCACCGAACGTTTGCTGGAATTTGCCGAACAGGTGAAACAGGGAGATAAAAAAGAGGCAAAAAAAGATGCATGGCGCGAACAACCGCTGGAAAAACGGTTGGAACATGCTTTGGTAAAAGGTATTCCCGATTTTGTGGACGAAGACATGGCCGAAGCACTGAAAAAATATCAACCGGCGCTCAACATCATCGAAGGACCGCTGATGGACGGAATGAATGTGGTGGGTGACCTTTTCGGCTCCGGGAAAATGTTCCTGCCGCAGGTGATTAAGTCGGCGCGCGTAATGAAAAAAGCAGTGGCCATCCTTCTCCCTTACATTGAGGCCGACAAGGCAAGAATGAAAGACGTTTCAAAACAAAAGAAAGTATTACTGGCCACAGTAAAAGGCGATGTACACGACATTGGAAAAAACATTGTAGGTGTGGTTTTGGGCTGCAACAACTACGAAATTATTGATTTGGGTGTAATGGTTCCCACCGAAAAAATTCTCGACACCGCCATCCGGGAAAAAGTGGATATTGTAGGTTTAAGCGGACTGATTACACCTTCGCTTGAAATTATGGTGGACATTGCAAAAGAGATGGAACGCCGGAAAATGAACCTGCCGTTGCTAATTGGCGGCGCTACTACCTCGAAAATACATACAGCTGTAAAAATTGAACCGGAATATTCACATCCAGTGATACATGTAAAGGATGCATCGCTGGCGGTGAATGTGGTTTCGAACCTCATCGCAAAAAACGAAAAATACATCAAAACGGTAAAAGACGATTATGAACAGGTAAGGCAATTTCAGGGGCAACGCAAACCCAAGGATTACCTGAAACTGGAAGAAGCCCGCGCCAACAAACTGCAAATCGACTGGGACAATACACCTCTTTACAAACCCAAATTTACAGGAGTAAAACACTTCATCGATTATCCACTGGAAGAGCTGCGTGAATATATCGACTGGACCTTCTTTTTCCTCACCTGGGGAATGAAAGGCCATTATCCGCAAATTCTGGATGACGAAAAACAGGGCGAGGCAGCCAAAAAATTGTATATTGAAGCCAACGAACTACTCGACGAAATCATTGAAAAGAAAATGTTGCAGGCCAACGCCACTTTTGGAATATGGCCAGCCAATGCCGACGGCGACGATGTTGTTCTTTTTGAAGATGATTCGCGAAAAACTGAAATCGGGCGTTTTTATCACCTTCGTCAGCAGGAAAAGAAAAAAGAAGGTTCGCCCAACCTCTGCCTTTCTGATTTTGTGGCACCTGTGGAATCGGGAAAACCCGATTTTGTGGGAGGATTTGCAACCACAGCCGGCATAGGAATCGAACCCTGGAAAGATGAATTCCGAAAAGACCACAATGACTATAAAGCCATTATGCTGGAAGCACTGGCTGACCGGTTGAGCGAAGCTTTTGCCGAACTGCTTCATTTGCTCGTCAGAAAAGAATTTTGGGGTTACGCGCCCGACGAAAACCTGTCGCATGACGAATTGCTAAAAGTAAAATACCAGGGCATCCGTCCGGCACTGGGTTACCCGGCATGCCCCGAACACTCTGAAAAGGAAAATCTATTCGATTATTTAAAAGCTGAAGAAACAGGAATTAAACTCACGGAACATTTTGCCATGTATCCAAATGCTTCGGTTTCGGGGCAGTATTTTGTGCATCCCGAGTCGCGCTATTTCAGCCTCGAAAAAGTGGGCCGCGACCAGGTGGCTGATTATGCCCGCCGTAAAGGAAAACCAGTGGAATTTATCGAAAAATTTCTGCCCGCAAATTTGAATTACAAGTAATGCCCCCTCCGTCTTCCGCCAGCTGGCGGATAGAGTAAGAAAAAGTGACAAACAGCTGCTTCATAAGTCAAATGAAGACGCAAAACAAAAAAATACTTACAGTTTTACCTTGAAAATCTAAAATTGAACTTTAGAATTTCAAGGTATTTTTTGCTTTTTACTGTGAAAATCTAAAGTTGAACTTTAGAATTTCATGAAAATTGTCTATTTTTGTTTCAAACAGAAAAACAAAATGGAAATTAACAGGCCTGAGTTTTTAAAAGAAATTGAGACTTCTATCCGGGATAATCCGGTAACTGCCATTATGGGTCCCCGGCAGTGCGGAAAAACAACGTTGGCACGCGCTATTGCCCAAACAACGGAAAGTATCATTTTTGATTTGGAAGACCCGGCAGACTTTGATTTGCTGAGCGAGACTCCCAAAATTATTCTGCAGCAACAAAAAGGGTTGGTTATTCTGGATGAAATTCAGCGTATTCCCGAATTATTTCCCCTTCTTCGGGTATTGGCTGACGAACCCATTTCCCATAGAAAATTCCTGATTCTTGGCAGCGCGTCACCCGAGTTGATTCAAAAATCGTCGGAAAGCCTGGCAGGAAGGATAGGTTTTGTTCATCTGACCGGATTTAAATTGTATGAAGCAGGCTCTGAAAATCTGGAAAAACTTTGGCAGCGGGGCGGTTTTCCCCGATCGTACCTTGCATCGGATGATTCGCAGAGTTTTTCGTGGAGAGAGAATTTCATCCAAACTTTCCTGGAAAGAGATATCTCAAATTACGGATTCAACATACCTCCGGTAACGCTCAGGCGATTTTGGCTTATGCTGGCGCACTATCACGGACAGATTTGGAATGGTGCCGAGTTTGCCCGTTCCATGGGCGTTTCGGAACCAACCGTAAAAAGATACCTTGATATTCTGACAGGAACTTTTATGATAAGGCAACTTCAGCCCTGGTATGAAAACATAAAAAAACGGCAGGTGAAAGCACCTAAAATTTATATTCGCGATAGCGGAATTTTACATACACTGTTGGGAATTGAAAAAAACGGGATTTATGCACATATTAAATCAGGTGCTTCGTGGGAAGGTTTTGTTATTGAACAACTTCTGTCGAAACTTAAATCACGGGACTTTTTTTACTGGAGAACCCATTCCGGAACGGAACTCGACCTATTGGTGTTGAAAAACGGAAAAAAACTGGGATTTGAAGTGAAATTTTCTGAATCACTTAAAATTACCCGTTCCATGCGCTCTGCAGTGGATGATTTAAAGCTTGAAAAATTGTTTCTTGTTTACAAAGGTCAAAGAGAATTCTTGCTCGACGAAAAAATTTATGCCCTGCCGGCAGCAAAAATATTTGAAGCCGATTTTTAGTTCCGTACTTTTCCATCTGCCTCAAAAAAACTAATTTAGCGTTAAAATCAAACTCATATAAAGTAACCAGAATGAAACACCTGATTTATTTCATACTTGCAATTTTTCTGTTTGGAGCGGCGGGCTGTGCACCAAAAGATTCCGAAATCAATACCCTCACAAAAAAAGAAATGAAGCAGGGCTGGGAACTTCTTTTCGACGGAAAATCGCTTGAAAACTGGAAAACCTTTAACGGCGGCGCAGTTACCGGCTGGAAAATTGTGGACGGAGTGCTGCACAATTCAGGTGTGGGTTCCGACCATGGCGGAGACATCATTACCAAAGAGGAATACCAGAATTTTGAATTGTACCTTGATTGGAAAATTGCACCGGAAAGTAACTCTGGAATTTTCTTCCAAGTGCAGGAAGGAATTACAAATGCCATTTACGAAACAGGCCCGGAATACCAACTTATTGATGATAAGGGCTGGCCAACACAACTAACAGACAGTCAGTATTCAGGCGCCAATTACGACATGCATGCACCCGAAGGGGCAGAAGTAGTTCCGCTGGACGAATGGAACAAAACCCGCCTGATTGTAAAAGGACCGCATGTGGAGCACTGGCTGAACGGCAAAAAAGTTGTGGAATACGAACTTTGGAGCGATGGATGGTACAAACGGAAAGCCGACAGCAAATGGCGGGACATGCCCCATTACGGCACTGCAAAAAAAGGCCACATCGGGTTACAAGACCACGGT
>JAZBNQ010000490.1:0-4461 GCA_036350775.1 Mariniphaga sp. | reverse complement strand
GCATCCTGTAATCCACCATATTCATCGACCAGACCGATTTCTTTGGCATTTTCGCCACTCCATACACGTCCCTGTCCAATCTCATCCACCTGCTCTTTGGTCATGTTACGCCCTTCGGCCACATGTGAAATAAAAAGATCATATCCCTCTTCAATCATTTGCTGCATTAATTGTCGCTCATATTCGGTCATCGGCCTTGTAAGAGAAAGCAGATCAGAATTTTTATTGGTTTTTACAACGTCTGTTGTTATGCCCAGTTTGTCGTTGAAAAGTTCGCCCATATTGGGAATCATCCCAAAAATTCCAATGGAGCCGGTAATAGTATTCGGTTGAGCCACAATCTGATCGGCCGGGCAGGCAATATAATAACCTCCGGAAGCTGCCACATCGCCAAACGAAACCACCATGGTTTTTTCTTCAGCAGCCAGTTTCACTTCGCGCCAAATAACTTCCGAATCGAAAACAGCACCACCCGGGGAGTTTACACGTAAAACAATCGCTTTGTAGGAACTGTCCTGTCTTACTTTCCGGATTTCCCTTCCGATTTCATCACCAATAATGGCTTCACCGCCCATGGACATTCCAATATCACCGCTGGCATAAATCACAGCTATTTTGTTCCGGCTGAATGGTTTTTCAGCGCCTTTTACCTGAACTTTTGCATAATTGGTTGCACTGATAACCGGAACGCCTTTATTCCCTTCAATTCCTGTAATTTCCCGTAAATCGTCCAGCACTTCATCCTTATATTTGGCAGCATCCACGAGACCCGATTTCACAGCTTCTTCACCCTGCCTGAAAGTCTGAACTTCGTCGGCAAGCAGGTTTAACTGTTCAACAGAAAAATTCCGGGTTTCCGAAATTCCTTTCAGCATGTGGTTCCAAAGGCTGCCCATATAAGTGAGTTGCTGTTCGCGGTTTTCCTCACTCATTTTTTCGAGCATAAAAGGTTCCACAGCCGCTTTAAATTTCCCGTGCCTTACAATCTGCATTTCAATTCCCAATTTATCCAGGGCTTTGGTGTAAAACATCATTTCCCCTCCAAGCCCCCTGAAATCAACTGATCCCATCGGATGTACCACAATTTCATCGGCTACCGTTGCCAGGTAATACGATTTTTGGTCGTACATGTCGCCGTAGGCATAAATGGGTTTGTCGCAACTGTCTTTAAAAGCAATCAGGGCATTCCTTATTTCTTCAACCGAAGCCATTCCTCCGTTAACCATCATTAGTTTCAGGTAAACGCCTTTTATGCGGTCATCGTGTACAGCTTTGTCCAACGATGTTTGAATATCATCGAGGCCAATGGTTTTCAACTGCGGAAATCCGGGGATATCCAAATCCTGGAAGGGATCGTTTGGTGCCCGGTCAACAATCTGCCGTTCCAAATCGAGCACCAGCATGGAATTATTCTGAACAGAAACCTGTTTTTCTGCAGAAGAAATTAATATCCCTATTGTCATAAAAAACAGGAAAATACCGATGATTGATACCGCAATTAAACCAACCACTGTTGCAAGTACATACTTAAAAAATTCTTTCATATCTGTTGAATTTATATTTTCATTACCGTTATTTGGTAAATGATGGGTAAATTTATCTCCAAAATAATTACAAATATACGATTCAATGCACCAGGTTTTTTTAGGAATTGGCGGAAATCTTGGAAATAAGTACGATAATTTGACAAAAGTTCTTCTTCTTATTGAAAATGAATTGGGTGCAATCCGCAAAAAATCTTCGGTTTATGAAACATCTCCGTGGGGATTTCAGGCGGAAGATAATTTCTGGAACATGGTGGTGCAAATTGAAACACGAGTAAATCCCAATAAACTTCTGCAAAAGATAAAAACCATTGAACAGGAATTTGGCAGGAAACGGCAGACGGGAAATTATTCTTCACGGGAAATGGATATCGACATTTTGTATTTCGATGACCTTATTGTTGAAAATGAACGACTGAAAATTCCTCATCCTCACATTCACGAACGGCTTTTTGTGCTGGTGCCTCTGGCTGAAATTGCCCCTGAATTGAAACATCCTAAATTCCAAAAAACCAGTTTTCAGTTGCTCGAAAGTTGCACAGATAAATCAGAAATAAAAAAATTGAATTTGAATAAAAAGACATGAACAATCAACCTGAAATTGAAGTAGGAATTATTGCCAGGGAGAAACTTGAATTTAAACTGGATTGTAATTTTATATCTGAAGAAAAAGAGATATTTCTTGCAGGGAATTATTTTGTTTTGGTTAAGAACAACCAGATTATAGCTAGAACAGTTTCCGGAGAGAAATTTTTCGAAAACATGTTGAAATTGTCACCTGAAAAAACCGATTCATTTTTTGAGCTAAAAAACGTAATCATTGGCGTGGGTTTTCATTGGGAACAACAAGAAAATCAGCGGTTCCAGGGAGCTTTGAAACTGATTCCTGAAAATGGGAAAGTCCGCGCTATCAATGTAATTGGGCTCGAAGATTATCTGAAAAGTGTGATTTCTTCTGAAATGAGCGCCACCAGTTCGCCGGATTTGCTGAAAGCCCACGCAGTGATTTCGCGAAGCTGGCTGCTGGCACAAATTGAAAAAACCAAATCGCTGAAAACCGGTGGCGGTCTCTACCAGACTTCGCACGAAACTGAAGATGAAATTATCCGGTGGTACGACCGCGAAGACCACACCACTTTCGATGTATGTGCCGACGATCATTGCCAGCGGTACCAGGGCATTTCCAAAATTCATTCTGAAAAAGCATTGAAAGCTGTAGAACAAACCCGTGGTGAAGTGATGATGTATGAAGGAAAAATTTGCGATGCCCGTTTTTCCAAATGTTGCGGCGGTGTTTCTGAAAACTTTGAAAACGTTTGGGAACCGGTACGACACCGATACCTTACCAAAGTGGTCGATTCCGAATTAGGCGACACCACCTGCGTTGATCTCCGGCAGGAAGAAGAAGCAGAGTTATGGATTCGAAACAAACCCCATGCGTTTTGCAATACCGAAGATGAAACAGTACTGAGCCAGGTGCTTCCCGATTTCGACCAGAAAACCACCGATTTCTACCGCTGGAAAATGGAATATTCACAAAAAGAATTGTCAGAACTGATAAAAAAACGGTCGGGCATCGATTTTGGCGAAATCAAAAAACTGGAACCGGTAAAACGCGGGCACTCCTCACGGTTGATAAAATTGAAAATTCACGGCACAAAAAAAACGATCGCCGTGGGGAAAGAACTGGAAATTCGCAAATGGCTGTCAGAATCTCACCTTTACAGTTCGGCCTTTGTGGTAGATCATTTGGAGGATAAAAATGGAATTCCTCAGAAATTCGTGTTAACCGGCGCCGGCTGGGGACATGGCGTTGGACTTTGCCAGATTGGCGCTGCTGTAATGGGCGAAAAAGGGTATTCCTACAAAGAAATTCTGGCGCACTATTTTAAGGATGCAGAATTACAAAGAAGTTATTAATGAAACGAATCATGAACAGAATCTGCATTATTTAATAGATTTTATCCAATTAACGGGTTCCATGTTTTACCTTTAAAAATAATCAATTATAAAAACATGAAAATTTGGAATTTGATTCCTGATTTTCCGTTTTATTTGTAAATCGAATGACATCACTTTTAAACTGAAAACCGATGAAAGTAAAATACTACCTGTCTTTTTCTTTGTTGCTTTTAACAGGAAGTTTTGTGCAAGCAGTTCAGGTTATCCGCATCAATCAGTTAGGTTACCAGCCGCAGTCGGTTAAGGTGGCTGTGTTTTTATCTGCTGAAGAAATCCGTTCCCGGAATTTTACCTTGCACGATGCCATTACGGATAAAGTGGTTTTTAAAGGGAAAACGGAACCAAAATCAGCTGAAGAATGGGGCATGAAAACCGCTTTCCGACTAAATTTTTCAACCTTCGAAAATACCGGTGGCTATTACCTGAGATTGGGCGAAACCCGCTCGCCTAACTTCAGAATACATGCAGATGTTTACGAAGGAACAGCCGATTTTCTGCTTAATTACATGCGGCAGCAACGGTGCGGTTACAATCCTTTTCTGAAAGATTCATGTCATGTGCACGACGGAATAATTGTTGATCATCCTACCCGTTCAGGTAAATTTATCGACGTTACCGGGGGCTGGCACGATGCCACAGATTACTTGCAATATTCCACTACCTCTATCAATACCATTTTTCAGATGATGTTTGCGTACAAAAATTATCCTGAAGTCTGGGGTGATTTTTATGATAAAAATGGTAATGAGGGGCCGAACGGAATTCCCGACATCCTGGACGAAATAAAGTGGGGTCTGCAGTGGATGTTGAAAATGAACCCGGCGCCCGGAGAAATGTACAACCAGATTGCCGACGACCGCGACCACATCGGTTTTCGATTACCAACTAACGATCCTGCAGATTACGGATTGGGTAACTATCGTCCGGTTTATTTTGTAACCGGCAAACCGCAGGG
>JAZBNQ010000489.1:0-4908 GCA_036350775.1 Mariniphaga sp. | reverse complement strand
TGCTTCGACAACACCGGAAATATCGGCGCCAAAAATCTTATTCCGGGGGATCAACCTCAGTTGCATCGACCGGTAATCTGCGGCATTGAGTGAAACTGCATGAATTTTTACCAGAATTTCGTCGCTTGCCGGCAAAGGTTTCTCCACATCTTCATAAACCAACTTCTCCTGAGAGCCTTTTTTATGATATACAACCGCTTTCATTTTTTCCATTTCCGCCTGTTTTAATTCATACCTAACAGTAACGTGAAACAAGGTAAGCGGGTTTTAAAAAAATTAGCCTAAAAAAATTCCGGGTTCTATTTAACCGTCACCACAAGGTAATTGGTTACAGACCAAAACGCTTCAGGATTATCAACAAACAGGGTATCTGCCCTGTTGTCTCCCGAAATATGGAAAGAACCGGCCGGATGAACCGAAAGTACCTCTGCTTTTCTCGCGTCAAGCGGTAAAAAGCGGAACACCCGGATATCTGTAGGTGTAAAATTATCGCGGGGAAAATCTTTCCGGATAACAGGAGTGCTTCCAATGCCCAAAATTCCACCTTCGCGTTCCACAATTTCATTATTTTTCAGTTCACTAATACTGCCCATTGTAAAAAATGCTCTGTTTAATTCAGCCTCCTGCATTTTAAGTGAGTCTCTGAGTAATGACCTGTATGTTGTCATTTGGTCAATTTCCAGTTCCAACTCACTAATACTCTGATTTTTTTCCAACACCTGTTCTCCCAGCCTGTTAATTTCCCTGTCTTTCGTTTCCAGATTTTCCTGAAGTGATTTTGTCTGAACTTCCAATTTATTTACCATTTCTTCCAGCCTGCCTGTTTTCAGATTGGTGTTGCTCAAACGGGTTCTTAAATTAGCAATTAGTTTTTGGTTATCACGCAGCAATCCATTGATGGTCGCAATGTCGGATAAAATTTTCTCTTTGTCGCTGTCATTCATAACTCGCTCTGCATCCCCGGCGCCTGTCATAAACATTTCCATCTTTTTAATGGAATCGAGGTTGGCTTGTATTTCAGCAAAATCGTTCAGAAAAACCTCAATGGTAGAATCCTTTTCCAACGTTTTGGTTTTCAAACTATCCACTACAATTTCCAGTCGTTCGGCATCTTTTTTATAATTGTGGCACGATGCCAAAATAAGTGCAAATAAACAAACAAATATTGTTTTCATATCTATTAAATTTTAAGTGTTTCTTGTTTCTAAAAATGTTTAATTTTTCAATCTTAATTCTTGTTTTCCATAAAGTTAGTAAAAATATAGCGAAGTATTAAATCCTTTCCCGGCTAATTTTGGATCTTCGTTTTTTAATCCTCTCCTAAAAAACAGGAAAAACAAATTGTCTCAAACAATCGTAAAAATCGGCATTCATTTTTCCGAAATCGATTTTTTTTACGAAAAAAAGGAAAGAATGAGCTTATATATCAAAGATTGCTGATAAAATCAATAACAAAATAAACTAGCCTTTTTTCCTGTCGTCAATCATTGACTTATATTTTATTTTTCAGTAACTTGAATTGGAAAACCAAAAAACTTGCTGCCATGGAAAAGTATCATTACCTGGTCATAACTCCCGAGTCGTTTATTGCGTCGCATTTGGCACCCGAAGAATTTGGACACTATCTTTCGGTGGGAACCAAAAAACGGTTGCGCAGTCAGAACATTTTTTTTGAGTTGGATCCAAAAAAAATGAAGGAAATTCCTAATGATTACATTGACAAAAAACTGGTTCCCTACCCCAACGGAGAGCCCAAACGTTCGGTGTTTTTTGGCATTTACCGGGTGCTGGAACAAACTCCACTTGCTGCACTTAAAAAACTTTACCTGGTTACCGACGATGGCAAGGTGCTGGGACTGGAATCATCGGAATTTGAAGAAACCGAATCGGATGAAATCCACCTTTATCAGCAGTTTAATCCCATAACAACGCGGGTAGCCAGCAAATTGCTGCCAAATGAATTCATCCGGTTTTTAACCGACCCTAAAAAGCCTGTTTCCACCCCAAAAGTATTTTTTGCCGAACTATTGCTCAACGAACTGGCCACCGATCCGAATGCTCCTTTAAGCAATTTACCCTATCCCAACCCCGACCATTTGCGGGAGTGCCTGCTGAAGCTTCACGAAACAAAGGGAAAACTTACCAAAACCGTTCTGCGTTTTATGCGCGATGATGTTTCATACCGAACCATAAAAAATGGCTTTTTTATTGGAGAAAAGAAAAACTACCTGTTTTATCCGTTCCCGTCGGTAACTGAACTGGAAGCAAAACACTTTAGTTGGTGGAGGTCGGCATTAACACAACATTTCTGAAAAAATAACTATATTTCCCGCTAAATGGGAAATACTATGAGGTTGTTTTTTCTGACCATTGCCGCACATCTGTTTTTTGTTTCATGTAATAATGCACAGGAACCAATAAACGATTTTCCGAAGAATAGTCACCTGATGTACGGCGGCGATTTTTCCATAATGAAGAAACTGGAAGATTTAGGCGGGCAATACAAACTCAATGACGAAGTTAAAGAAGGTTTTCAAATTTTTAATGAAAACGGCTACACCTGGTGCCGGTTGCGCCTTTTTCATACACCCAATTTGGAAGGCCCGGTATGCAATAATTTGGAATATACCATTGCCCTGGCGCAAAAAGCCAGGCAATTTGGGTTTAAAATCTTTCTGAATTTTCATTATTCTGATACCTGGGCCGATCCGGGAAAACAATTCATTCCCAAAGCATGGGAAAATCTGGCTTTTGAAACACTAACAGACAGTGTTTTTCAATACACAAAAACTGTAATGCAGAAGATGAAATCAGCGGGTGTTTTCCCTGAAATGGTTCAGATTGGCAATGAAATAAACAACGGCATGTTATGGCCACAGGGGAAATTGTGGGAAAGTAACGGAAACGCACGCTGGGACGAACTGACTGAACTCCTCAAAGCCGGAATCCGCGGGGTAAAAGCGGTGGAAGGTGGTGAAAACGTTCCGGTTATGATTCATGCGGCAACGGGCGGCAATTTGGTTGAATCAGACAATTTTTACAAAAACATTTTGCAACGCGGGGTTGAATTCGATGTCATTGGATTAAGTTATTACCCATGGTGGCATGGCACATTCGAAGATTTGGAAAAAAACCTCGAGTTCCTTTCAAACAAATATGAACAGGAAATTTCTGTAGTGGAAACTGCCTATTATGCCAACGGCTGGTATCCCGAACCTGGAGAACATATTTACGATATACAACCCTACCCTCCAACAGAACAAGGCCAGTTTGATTTTTTGACTGAATTGAACGAACGGCTTCAAAAATTTCCCAAAGTAACCTCGGTTTATTATTGGAAACCGGATGGTCTCGACATTCCCGGGTCAGAAATTCCCTTTCTGGGCCGCAGCCTGTTCAATCGGAACGGAAACGCATTGAAAGGCATTTCGGCGTGGAAAACACAAAATTAAACAGGTTTTTCGCCAAAAAATCTGATTATGATTCTATTTTTGTGGTTTACTTAAACCATCTAATATTTTTACAATGAATTTTATTTCAAGAAGAAACTTTTTGAAAACGGCTTCTGCTGTAACTGCAGGTGCTGTTTTTATCCCGAACCTCATGAGTTGTTCTCCGTCAAAAAAACTGAACATTGCCGTAATTGGCGTGGGCGGGCGCGGGAAAGCCAACTGGAGTTCGTGCCCCGAAGAAAACATTGTGGCCTTGTGCGACGTGGACGAAAACCGCGCTGCCGAAGGATTCAACACCTTCCCCAATGCCCGGCGCTATAAAGATTTCCGCAAGATGTTCGACGAAATGGCCGGCGAAATTGATGCCGTGCTGGTTTCAACTCCAGACCACACCCATTTTGCAGCAACTATGGCGGCCATGCAACTGGGTAAGCATGTGTATGTGGAAAAACCGCTGGCGCATAACGTTTGGCAACTGCGCACCCTGAAAAAAGCGGCGCGCCACTACAACGTCATCACCCAAATGGGCAACCAGGGACATGCCACCGATGGCATCCGCCGGGTAAAAGAGTGGGTTGATGCAGGAATTACCGGCGATGTTAAAGAAGTCATTGCATGGTTCAACGGTCCCGAATTTGGCGAAGACAAATATTTCACCAAACCGGCACAATTTCCACCGGCGGCAGAACCAATCCCTGCCGGATTCGACTGGGATTTA
Source organism: Mariniphaga sp. (assembly GCA_036350775.1). GTDB lineage: Bacteria > Bacteroidota > Bacteroidia > Bacteroidales > Prolixibacteraceae > Mariniphaga. Next base: position 738 of record JAZBNQ010000489.1, on the reverse strand, counting down.
TGGTTGGGGCCAGCCTCTGAACGTCCTTACAATCATGTATACCATCCCAAATCGTGGCGCGGTTTTTACGACTTTGGCAATGCCGAACTTGGCGATTGGGCCTGCCACACACTGGATGCCCCATTCTGGTCATTGGACCTGGGAATGCCTGTTGCCACCGAAACCCTTTTTAGTTCGGGCGCGCCAGAAGGTTTTCTGCCCGACCAGTCCATTATTCAATTTGAATTTCCGGCCAGAGGAAACCGGCCTCCGGTAACCCTGAAATGGTATGAAGGCGGATTGAAACCTGAAAACCGACAGGAGTGGAAAATGGATGAACTGCCCGGCTCGGGAATGATAATGGTTGGCGAAAAACAGAACATTATTACCGGTGGAAGGCCAAACAATGCGCAACTCATGATGCCAAAAGACGAATGGGAAAGCTGGGTGGCCAATGAAATGCCTGAGGCAACCATTCCGCGCATTGAAGGCGGTCCGCAGCAAGAGTTTCTGGATGCCGTAAAAGGAAATGGCCCCATGCCGGGATCCAACTTCGATTATGCAACAGAACTTACTGAAATGTCACTTATTGGGGTGCTGGCACAACGTTTCAACGCGCGCATTGAATACGATGCTGAGAATATGCAGGTAACCAACCACAAAGGCATGGAGCGCTACATAAAAGAACCTGTGCGCAACGGCTGGAGTTACGGGGAAGAAGTCTGGTAGATTATTTCCAACGGACTGGTCGAAACCTAT
>JAZBNQ010000488.1:0-5149 GCA_036350775.1 Mariniphaga sp. | reverse complement strand
CGCAATTTTTTACAATGAACTGAAGAAAAAAGATATTGGTAAAAAAGCGCTTGATCGTGCCTTACAAAAAATAGGACAGAAAAAACTGGAGTCGGCAAAAATGCCCATGATTGTTGAATACCGGGTAGTATCAAGGTTGTTTAGCCCGCTTATTTCGGCGCTGAACGGTTCGGCCATTCAGCAGAAAAATTCGTTCCTGATTGACCAACTGGGTGAAAAAGTGTTTTCAGAAAAACTTACGGTAACCGATGATCCGTTTATTGTTTCGGGGCGAGGCAGCAGGTTGTTCGACAGTGAAGGACTCGCAACAAAAAAACGACCGGTTTTCGAAAATGGCGTGTTGAAAAATTATTTTATCGATACGTATTATGGTAAAAAGCTGGAAATGGAACCAACATCAGGCAGCAATACCAACCTGGTTTTTAATTTGGGAAATAAAGATTTGGACGGGTTGGTGGCAGGTGTCAATCGCGGCATCCTGGTAACCGGGTTCAACGGGGGAAACTGCAACGGTTCTACCGGTGATTTTTCTTATGGCATTGAAGGTTTTCTTATTGAAAAAGGAAAAATTGTTCAGCCGGTTTCCGAAATGAACATTACCGGAAATATGAAGGAACTTTGGTCGAATATTGGCGAGATTGGAAACGATGTCAATGAAAATTCTTCGTGGCTGACTCCGTCTATTCTTTTCGAAGGAGTTGATTTTAGTGGCGCATAAGTAACTAACTAAAAACAAAATAGACAAGCCGGAAGCAATTTGTTTCCGGCTTTTTTGTAACTGATAATCCTGGAAACCTAAATTTTTTCAGAATAACTGTAACTTTTTAGCAAGTTGGCAGTCTTGTTAAAAAGCAATTTAAACAGAAAACAAAACAATTTTAACATGAAAACAATTCAACTACTTGTTGCAGGTGTGGTATTGCTATTATTTACAACTACCAGCTGCACCGATGATTTTATTATTAGAGGGAATGGGATTGCAGCCAGTGAAGCCCGTCTGACTACCTCTTTCTCATCTGTAAGTTCCGAAGGGAATTTTGATGTTCACATCACTTCAGGGCCAGAATTTGATATAGTGGTTCATGCCGAATCGAACTTGTTGCCTTATATTGAAACTGATGTTAGGGGCAACAATTTAAAGATTCATACCCGGGGTCTGACGAGTTTAAGAAACCGTTTGCCAATAGAAGTTTTTGTTACAGTTCCTTACATCAATGGTCTTGTTCAGAGCGGTTCAGGCAGCATCACAACCGGTTATTTTGAGGGCGATGAATTTAGTTTTGTGGTTTCCGGTTCCGGTTCCATCGAAACTGCTGTCGATGCCCTTTCGCTTGATGCCGTTGTTTCCGGGTCGGGACTTTTATATATTTCAGGCACTTCACGGGTTGCTGATATGATAATTAGTGGTACGGGCGAAATTGATGCATGGGATTTGGACGTCCGGGATTGCAACACAAAAGTTTCGGGTTCCGGAGAAGTGTGGGTTTATGTGGAAAGGCGTTTGAAGGCGTTAATTTCAGGCAGCGGGAATGTATTTTACGGGGGAAATCCGGTTGTGGAATCACAAGTTTCGGGTTCAGGAAGTGTAATTCATAAAAATTAGGTAAATTAGACCCAAAAACATGCATTTCATGAAACGGATTTTGTTTTTGGCAGTTTTCTTTTTAACGATTACAAGCGTAAGTGCCCAAGGATTTAAACAAGCAGCTGGGATTCGTGCTGGCTGGCTAAATCCTGGGATAGAATATCGCTACTATACCAGCGAAATGCAATCGCTAAGAGCCCTGCTTTCCGTTCGCAACCGTGGTGTGCGAATTCATGCTTTAACCGAATTCTACCAATACGATCTTTTCCCGTTTTCTTATCAACTGGTGTTTTTTTACGGCGCCGGTGTTCATTTTGGATTTGAAAGCTGGGATGAAACTATTGTTGAGTTAAACCGGATTTACCCGGAAACAAAATCATCAATTGTTGCCGGATTGGATGGATTGATTGGAATAGAGTATTTGTTTTACGAAGCACCTGTAAAGGTTGGCCTTGAAGCAAAACCTTTTTTTGATGTGTTTGGCAGGCATGGTTTCGATGTCCGGCTGCTCGATTTTGCATTTACTGCCAAGTACCTCTTTTAATCCTCTTTTTTAATTTGAACATAAATCAGAAACATTAATTTTTTAACTATGAAAAAATTAACAGTGGTTTTTGCGTTGGTATTGGCATCTGTCTTTAGTTTTGCACAAGACGATTACAGGAGCAACGAAATTCAAACGTTATTTTCAAACCAGGAAAGTTTGGGCTTTTATGGCGGATTTTCTTTCGGGTATTCTCAAATAGATGGAAAAGATGCTTTGATATCAGGGGCGCGGGCGGCGCTTATTTTTAATCACTCCACCGCAATTGGCCTTGCCGGGTATGGTTTTGTAAACGATTTGGATAATTACGGATGGATGGGTGAAACTGAAATACGGTATTCTCTTGCCGGAGCCTATGGTGGAATTTTTATTGAGCCCATTTTAGGCGGATTAAAGCCGGTGCATATTGCATTCCCGGTTTTGTTTGGTGTGGGTGGAGCCGGTTTGGTAGAACATTATGCTCCCGGTTTTTGGGATCATTCTTATTACGATTCAAATGAAGGCGATTTCTTTTTTATTGTTGAACCAGCTGTTGAACTGGAGTTTAATCTGGCTCGTTTTTTTCGGACTGCTGCAACCTTGAGTTACCGGTACACTTCAGATATTGATTTGTTGGAGATGGATGAAAATGTTTTAAACGGTTTACATTTTGGGCTCACTTTTAAATTTGGTAAATTCTGAAAATAAAAAACCCGTGGTAAAATAAATTGTACCACGGGTTTTTTAAACTTGTTTTTTTGACTAATAGAAATCTACGTATTCAGCCTCTTTTAAGAATTCGAGGCTTTTTTCACAACTAACAAGCGGTTCAAAATTGTATTGCTCTACTTCAACAATACCGTATTCAGCACCTGATTGCTGACGGGCTGCAAACATGCTTTCAAAATCCATCATGCCACTGGCACCAAGCTCTTCTTTGTCTTTAATGTGCCACAGCTCAAACCTTCCGGGGTATTCGTTGAAATAGTCCACCGGATTTTTTCCGCCTTCTACAATCCAGTAAAGGTCTATCTGGAACATCACCTTTTGGGGGTCGGTAAGTTCCAGCATCCAGTCGTAAACCGGTTTTCCTTCAAATTCTGTGGTAAACTCGTTGGCGTGGTTGTGGTAACCAAAACGAATTCCTTTGGCGTTGCATTTTTCGCCCACTGCATTAAAATAATCGCAGTATTTTTTTAATCCGTCAAGGCTTTCATAACCGGTACGTCCCATCCAGGGCTGAACAATCCATTTTACGCCGGCAGCCTTATGGGCTTCAATGGCTTCATCCCACCATGCCATGGTACTTTCCCAGTTAGCTGAATCAGGTACATCCTGTCCGGTATGCGAACCCAAAAACTGCAAGCCGTTGGTTTCGCACAATGTTTTGAAATCGGCTGGAGACATGCCGTAAAATTTGCCGTCGCTGTATCCGGCTGTTTCCACAAATTTGTACCCCATTTCGCCCACTTTAGCTACTGTGCCGGGAACATCTGTTTTCATATTCTCGCGAACAGAATACAATTGCAAACCGATAAATTTTTCTTTGGGGGCAGTAGTGCAACCCATGAAAGACTGGGCCATTATTGCCACTATTCCTGCAAAAAATAAATACTTGATTGTCATTTTTTTAATCATCATTTTCTGGTTTTTATGGTTTATCCTAAATAATTTCAGGTTTCAAATTTATGGATTTCTTTGTGTAATCTGAACATTTAGCTGTAAATTCAGGAAAAATAATTTATTTTGGATTAAAATATACCTGTTTCTTTGTATGAATACCACTGAAATTCTGATAAAAATACGTAAGATTGTCCGTTCAATCAACCTCGAATCGAAAAAAATTGAAAAAGAACATGGGGTTAGTATTCCCCAGGTTTTATGTTTACACTTTTTGCGCGACACAGAAAACTTTCAGGCAGGGCAGGGTGATATTCGGAAATTTCTGAACCTGAATGCGAGTACAACAAGTGGAATAATAAACAGGTTGGAGACAAAAGGGTTAATAGCCCGGTTACCCAAATCGGGCGATAAACGAGTGGTAACTATTGCTTTAACTTCAAAAGGCGATAGACTTATGGAAAAAATGCCCTCGTTGTTACATGAGAAACTGGCAGAAAAGCTTGAAAAATTGGATGAAAGGAAACTTTTAAAAATTCAGGATAGCCTGGAACTGCTGGTTAAATTGCTCGAAATTGATGAGATTGAAGCTTTCCCATTAATTTCGAGTGATGATTTCTTTGAAGCAAAAGAAGCCTCCGGATCCTAAATATATTTTCTGTAAAAACAAAATCAGATTAATTCATTGTTAAACCCCTGTTGATTTTTATTTGAAAATATTGATTTATATTGCTGTTTATAAGCTTTTTGTATAGTATTTTATACCTGGTTGTTTGATATAAATCATTGGCTGACTGAATAATATTCACTATTTTTGTTCGCATAGAAACTATTATTATGGAAATATTTAATGATGCGCAGCAGGAAATTGCCAGGCGAATCAGACCGGAAAGTAATTTATCGAACTGGAAGGACTGGAAGTGGCAATTGAAGAACTCAATAAAAACAATTGATAAATTTGAGTTGCTTTCCGGTATTAAGTTCCCGGAAGAGGAAAAAAAACTGATGAAAGAAACAATGGACAGGTTCCCATTGTCGGTAACACCTTATTATCTTTCGTTAATCGATACCGATAATTATAAAAACGACCCGGTTTTTAAACAGGCATTTGCCAATATAAACGAGTTAAAAGTTTTAAAAACCGATATGAAAGATCCGCTTTCTGAAGATACTGACAGTCCGGTGGAAGGAATTACACACCGTTACCCCGACAGGGTTTTGTTTCATGTAAGTAATGTTTGTTCTATGTATTGCAGGCACTGTACGCGCAAACGGAAAGTGGGTGATGTGGATTCAATTCCCTCCAAAGAACAGTTGCTGAAAGGGATAGAATACATAAAAAATACCCCGCAGGTACGCGATGTATTGCTTTCGGGTGGCGACCCGTTTATGCTCTCCGACAGTTATCTGGACTGGCTGCT
>JAZBNQ010000487.1:0-5280 GCA_036350775.1 Mariniphaga sp. | reverse complement strand
GAGACAGCTGAAAATAAAAGGGCCGGAGTTGTGAGTGTAAAAGCTTCGTGCATAACTTTTGGTTTAGAATGTAAAGGTACAAAAAAGTAAGGCCTGTTTAAACGTTTCATGCATTGAATAATGCTCAGAACTAATTGTTTTTAAATTTACAATGCATGTAGAATTATTTAAAAATTCCATATCAGATGTATCCGCTCCACCATTATTACGGTTTTTTGTTCATTAATCAGAAGAATCAAAAAAAATTATTCCTATTTTTCGGAAAATAAAAAACCAGAAATTATGGACTTTCCGTTGTTTCATCTTGATTTTATGGGCAACCGTATGTTAGTTGCGGTGATTGCCATTCTGCACGTTTTAATCAACCATGCGCTGGCCGTGGGTTTTGCTCCGCTGGTTACCCTGCTCGAATTCAGGGGCTATTTGAAAAGCAAAACCAAACCCGAAGAAGGCAAAGCGTGGGACGAAACAGCCCGCAAACTGATGTTTTTTGCCTTTGTAATTACCACAACCGTGGGTGCATTAACCGGAGTCGGAATATGGTTTGCCGCCTCACTGGCCAACCCTGCATCACTCGGAAGCCTCATCCGGGTGTTCTATTTCGCCTGGTTTACTGAGTGGATCATTTTTGTGCTGGAGGTGGTGTTTATTATGATATATTATCTTACATGGAAAAAATCAAACGAATCGCCAAAAAATAAACGGCGGCATATTCTTTTCGGGGTGTGGCTTAGCATTTTCTCGTGGCTCACCATGGCCATTATTGTTGGAATCCTGGCGTTTATGATGGACCCGGGAAGCTGGGTAGAAAAAAAATCACTGGTAACCGGATTCCTGAATCCGATCTATCTGCCACAGCTTGTTTTCCGCACTCCCGTTGCCATGATGATGGCCGGCACCGTGGCGCTGATGTTTGTGGCTTATGCCATGAAAAAACAAAACAAGTGGAAAACCGGAATTCTCAAATACATCTCCTTTTGGATTTTACTCTGGATGCCGGTCGCCGCGTCGGGTGCATTTTTATATTACTGGCATATTCCAAGAGCAATGATTGGCAACTTACCGGTAGCCCTTGGCACCCAGCAGTTTCAGGACTGGTACGACTCGCTCATTAAAGTAATGATTGTAGTGATTGCCATTGGATTTACCGTTGGTATTTTAGGCACTTTCTCACCCCGCAGGCTGCCCAAACATCTTCTGGTAATCCCGGTTATCGCTTCATTCCTGTTCCTGGGAACTTTTGAAAGAATACGCGAATTTATTCGCAAACCTTATGTAATTGGCGAATACATGTATGCCAACGGGATTTTGGTGGAAGAATACCCGCTGTACCAGCAAACCGGAATTTTGAAACATACTCCCTACGCTGCCTTTTCCGAAGTTACAGAAGAAAATAGGGTGGCGGCCGGCGAAGCTGTTTTTACGCTGGCCTGCACACGCTGTCATACTACACACGGAATCAGTTCGGTGGTTCGCAAATTTGAGCGCATGTACGGAACAGAAAATCCTTTGAACGAAGAGGCTATGAAAACCTACATTAAAAACATGCACAATGTTCGGTATTATATGCCTCCATTTCCCGGAAACGAAATTGAACTTGGCGCACTTGCGGCTTATATTGCCGAACAGCAAAAACGGCCCAAAACGCTCGAAGGCCCCCAGATTAAAGGCGTGGATGTAAAAGATATTAAATTCTAACCCGTAAAAATTCAGAAAAATGATCCTTTCTATATTGAATCAGATTCCGGTACCAAAAGATATTCCTCTCCCGCTTCCATTGCCTGAGTGGTTGCTTGTAGTTATCCTGGTTTTTTCTTTTTTACTGCACATTCTGTTTATCAATCTGATGGTTGGCGGTAGTGTTTTAACTTTCTGGTATGAATTAAAAGGTAAGAAAAACAAAAACTATGATACACTTGCCCGCGAAATTGCAGCAACTATTACAGTAAACAAGAGTTTGGCTGTAGTTTTGGGGGTCGCACCACTGTTATCCATAAATGTACTTTATACATTGTATTTTTATTCATCCAATGCCCTTACAGGAAATATTTGGATTTCTATAGTACCTTGGGTTGCAGTTGCATTTCTGTTGCTTTACCTGCATAAATATTCGTGGGACCGGCTTGCCGGAAATAAATCCCTTCACCTGGGCATTCTGGCCATTGGAACTTTAAGTTTTCTTTTTATCCCGTTTATTTTTCTGACCAACATCAACCTCATGCTTTTTCCTGAAAGGTGGGGAGAAGTAGAAGGTTTTTTCAGCGCTATGACCCTGCCCAATGTTTTCCCGCGTTATTTTCATTTTATAACGGCGAGCATGGCCATAACCGGTTTTTTTCTGGCATGGTGGTTCGGACGTAAATCGTTCAATGCTGAAAACAAATTTGGATCACTTTCGAAAAATGAAATTAAAAAACAGATGCTAAATCTGGCTCTCGTGGCAACCGGAATGCAGTTTATATTTGGCCCCCTGCTTTTTTTAACCCTTCCTGCAAAAGGTATAACATGGGGTTTGTTTTGGGTTATTCTGGCTGGTGCTACGCTGGCAGGAATTATTATTTATCAGATTTGGAAAATGATTAACGAAGTAGAGAAAGTACCCGGAAAACGTTTTTATGTGGTTCTTGGATTATTCACGCTTTTGGTGGCATTTATGGGCACCGGCCGGCATTTATATCGTGAAAATGCGCTTTCAACCCACAAAAAAATGATGGCCGAACGCACTGCTTTTCACTGGGAGGAAGTTCGAAAAGCACATGAAAACCTGCTTTTACCGCAAGTGGAAAGTGAAGCAGGCTCGTTCATTCCCGGTCAGGATATTTTTCAAACCAGTTGTGCTATTTGTCATGCACCTTCTACACGACTAATTGGACCGGCTATGGCTGAAGCCGTCTCTGTTTATGAAAATGATATTGAAGCCCTGAAGCAGTGGATAAAAGAACCCGGACGGAAACGAATGGACTTTCCACCCATGGCCGGATTCCCGCATTTTACAGAAAAACAGCTTACCGATGTAGCAAATTATGTGCTCCAGACTGAATGGGAATAAAGTCCGATTTTAGTTTTAAAAACCCTTTAGGAATAAAATTTGTTGTATTTTTCGCCCTGTTTCTAAAAACCATTGAAAACGATGAGACTCAGTTCGAGAATGCAATTTTTGATTAATAACGGGCTGCGCGGATTTGCCTGGCTGGCTGTATTGCTTATTGCCTATTTCTTTTTCGAAGAAATAGTCATCTCAAAAGCGCCGGATGCCTGGGTTGAACAGTTTTACGCCCGTCCCCTGGTCATCTATATCATCTATATTGCATCTGAGTTTTTCTTTGGAATTATCCCTCCTGAATTTTTTATGATTTGGGCTTTCAACAAGGGTGGGGTCATCAATTATACGTTAACAGTTGCCTTTTTTGCAATGGTGTCTTATGCACTTGGGTATGTCACTTTTTTAATCGGGCAATTCATTTATAAAAAAGTCACATTCAGATATATACGCATTAAATATTTAAAAACTTCGTGGCCACAGTTACGAAAGTACGGAATCTTCCTGATTATTGTTGCTGCGCTTACCCCACTTCCATGGTCAGCAATCTGTTTGCTTGTGGGGTCAGCAGGTTATCCTTCAGGTCGCTTTCTGAGGTACGCTATTTTCAGGTTGGTCCGGTTTGCCGTTTACGGATTTATAATTTTCCAAACCCATCAGATCTAAAGTCATGGAAAAACAACAAATTATTCCCAAAGGTATTGTATGGCCTTTTCTACTCCTTACCTCTTTGTTTTTTGCATGGGCAATTCCTAACAATTTAACAGATACCATGCTGGCAGCATTCAAACGAATCATGAGTCTGACCGACTCCAGAACCGCATGGATTCAACTGGCCTGCTACCTGTTTGGATATGGTGGTTTTGCTATTCCTGCAGCGTTGTTTATTAAAAAATATACCTATAAATCAGGTGTTATGCTCGGACTTGGTTTGTACGCGCTGGGCACATTTATGTTTTACCCGGCCATGCTGCTGGCAGGTGTAAACATCAATGTAAGTTTTTTAATGTTTTTACTGGCGTTGGTTGTCCTTTTTGCCGGGCTTTCCATTCTCGAAACCTCTGCCAATTCTTACGTTTATGCCATCGGACCTGAGGAAACCGGAACCCAGCGTTTAAATTTTGCCCAATCGTTTAATCCGTTTGGCGCCATAACCGGCGTGGTATTAAGCCAGGTTTTTGTATTGTCGCAGCTCAACACGTTCAGCGCCGAAGAGCGGGCTGCCCTTCCTGTTGAAGAACTAATAAAAATACAGGGAACCGAACTGAACGCAGTTACCACAACCTATGTGGGACTTGGGCTTGTTATGGTTGTAATTCTTCTGGCTATTTATTTTACCAAAATGCCCTATGCCAAAGAAGAAGATAAACGGTTGGATTTCAGGGGGACTTTTGGCAGACTTAAAAAGAACAAAAACTACGTTTGGGGCGTAATTGCCCAGTTTTTTTATGTGGGTGCACAAATTGCAGTATGGTCGTTTATAATCAGGTATGTAATGCAGCAAATGCAATTGGATACTCTTGTAACTGAGCTGGGAAGAAATGCCGCACCTGAAGAAATTATTACCCGGTTAAGACACCTGGAGCCCGTTGCAGCCGGTTTTTACAATTTCACCGAAATGCTTGGAATTAAAGCTTTTTTGCCACGCACAGCCGAACAGGCCGGGGCAACGTATTATATCCTTTCGCTGGTATTGTTCGTCATCGGGCGTTTCACCTTCACCTGGCTTATGAAATACTTTAAACCACGAACACTTCTCACAACCCTTTCATTGTTGGCATTGGTATTCAGCCTGATAACAATTTACGGCCAGGGCTGGATTGGCATTTACGCGCTGGTTTGCATTTCAGGTTGCATGTCGCTCATGTTCCCAACCATTTACGGATTGGGAATTGCAGGCCTGGGTGAAGATACCAAAATTGGCGGGGCCGGAATGATTATGGCCATTGCCGGTGCTGCGGTACTGACTCAAATTCAGGGTATTGTTTCCGACCAGTCTGGCAGTATAAAACTGGCATTCTGGGTGCCGGCCATAGCGTTTCTTATTATTGCTTATTACAGCGCTGTAATTAGCCGCAAAAAAGCAGTTAATGTTTAAAAGTAAAAACAAGCCCCGGATTTTATTGTTATAATCTTTGAGAATTTGAATTATAATTCATGTTAAAAAGGTTAAAGGAAAAGTGGAACATCAAAAGCAATTTTCAACTGGTTTTGATTCTTATCATCTTTTCAGTAACCGG
>JAZBNQ010000486.1:0-8516 GCA_036350775.1 Mariniphaga sp. | reverse complement strand
GTGGCTGTGGCAAAAACAGAGAATAAATTTATCGGATTTAATTCGTAGTTTTTAAACTGATTGTGAAATCCGGCAGTTAGCTTTTCTGAAAAAATATATTTGCCGGCGAGGTTAATTTTCAGGGGGAGTACTGAAAAAGCTCTTATCCGGGCTTCATCCACATCAATTACGTACGAAACTGAATCACCGAAAGCAATTATTGCTTCGCGGGATTCCAGAAAATTTATTTCATCGGGATTAAAAGACTGGTAAAAATTTTGGGGACGATAAATTACCGGCCTGGTAAATTCAGCATCATAGGTTTTATGCCTGAATCCGGCAAATCCTGCATCGTTTATGCTGAAAGAAATTTCTGAAAATTTATCGGGATTGAAAATTACACCCAGGTCGAGAGCAAAACCCAGGTTTCGTGCCTGGAAAAAATAATCGCCGGGGGAAAAATCGGCCCAAAACGATGACGACCTGTAAATGGTATCACGCACATGCTTTAACGGACCTGCCAGTGTAAAATTTCCTTCGGTTTGTAGAAGCAGTTGTTCAGGGTCGGGGTTTGTTTGCACCGAAAGATTTAGTTCTTCCCCTGAAAAGTGGAACTTCCCGAAAAGTATTTTTGGCCTGATTCCAATGTTCAGTCCTTCCCAAACCTGTTTCGAAACTCCGGTTGCCAGTTCCCTGTAATGAGTAAGATATAAGGTTGCATTTCCGAGGTTTTCATTCAACCCAAAAAAGTCTTGCGTGCCATCGCGAATGATTCGAATTATTTCCCTATCGAAAATTCCTTCGGAAAAAGCACGCTCAGAAACAGACAGGCTAAAAGAATATTCGTTGTGTGCGAGGCTGGCATAAAACAAAGTTGCACTGGCCGAGGCCTGAATTTGGCCTTTTTCGCCAAGTGAATCGTACAACCGGTGAAAACTGTAGCTGAAACCTTTTGAAAATAGCGCATTAAGTGGCACACTTGAATTCCATTGACCCGAAATCCCGGATAAAAACGGCATGCCAATTACCAGTTTTTTAGATTGATTTTGAATGGCCGGATTTTCCATAGACACCTGCGATATGCCTGGCAAAAAGTAAAGTGATGCCGATTCCTGTGATGAGGCTCCAGAAATCATGAACCCAAAAAGGAAAACTGAAAAAAGTTTCTTTAAATATTTTGCTCTAAACGGCATAACTATAATGCATAAACGTGCAAAATTAATTTTTATGCCGAAAAGAGCTTAATTTAATAAGGTACTGGTTTCAAATTTTTGAATTGTAAAACTCAAAAATAAAATTAATGAATTGTTGCAGGTAAGTTTTACCTTTTGGAAACATCGCCTCCGCTCGATTCATCAATATTTTTTACCGAAGGATTTCCATAATAGTTAACATCAGCACCGCTGCTGGCGTTTGCGTAAATTTCACCGGTTGCATGAATTGCAACATCGGCGCCACTGCTGGCACTTGCGTGGCCGATTACAGCTTCAAGATCGCGGGCATTTATATCGCTTCCGCTGCTCGCACTTGCCCTTACTGTTTTGGCTTTTCCGCTTATTTTAATATCGGCCCCGCTGCTGGCATCAAGCGATACATCTTTGTAAATAACATCCAGAACCACATCGCTTCCGCTGCTTGAATTTACATCCAGCTTATCGCCTTTTAGCGTGTTTTCTGATCTTACATCGCTACCCGACGAGGCATCGATGCTGTTAAGTTCTGTAATTGTAACATAAACTTTTCGTGAGGAAGTGGTGCCGAAATTAAAAAAGTTGAAAAAATTTCCTTTTTTCATGTAGATACGTAAGGTGCCGTTTTTTACTTCGGTAACAATATCATCAATAATGTCATCGTCTGCTTCCACCCTAACTTGTTCTGATTCTCCCATTTTCAGGTATAAATCAATACCTGCCGAAACATCAACGGCATGGTAATTTTTTACATTCCTGGTTTCTGTTTTTTTGATGTTTCCTGCCTGAACTGCTGTGAATAATGTAGTTAGCAACATCAATGCAAAGAAAAAAGCCCGTTTTTTTGTTTTCATTTTGAAGTGATATTTAAGATTTATGAATATCAAAAAAGTATGACACATTAAAATAATGACGTTGCAAATTAGAACAGGTTACAGTAAAATGCATTATTTTTTCGGTCAACGCATTTGATTAATGGGTAAAAACTATATTTCAGGCTGTAATTTTCTGTGGTTAATATATTTTAACGTAATGCTACAGGGTGAAAATTGACCTATATCGTGTAATATTTTTAATTTTGTCGGTTTAGATTAATATATATCTGATTGGATTTCATTCGGGTAATAAAAAGGAGAAAGCTATGAATTGGAAAAAATTATGGATAGGAACGTTGATTGTGGTCATTGCCGGGTTGGGCTTTTACAGCTTTAACCGCGACCAGAGGAATTTTGAAATTGCCAAAAACCTGGAAATATATTACAGTTTGTTTAGGGAGCTGAACATGTTTTATGTTGACGATGTAAATCCGGATAAACTGGTGAAAACAAGTATTAATGAAATGCTGGAGTCACTCGATCCGTACACTAATTTTATTTCGGAAGACCAGATGGAAGATTTCCGGTTTATGACCACTGGCGAATATGCCGGGATTGGTGCATTAATTGGCCAGCAAAAAGGGAAAATTGTTATTTCTGAGCCCTATGAAGGATTTCCTGCACAGAAATTTGGGCTAAAAGCCGGGGATATTATCCTGGAAGTGGAAGGAAAATCCACAGAAGACATGACCACGGAAGATGTGAGCAATTTGTTGAGAGGCCCGGCAAAAAAACCGGTAAAAGTAAAAGTGCAGCGCCCCGGCGAAAAGAAACCGTTTGAGGTGGATGTGGTACGCGAAAAAATTGCCATTGATGCAGTTCCGTATTATGGAATGGTTGATGACAATACAGCTTACATCAGGTTGTCGAATTTTACAGCCAATTGCAGTGAAGATGTAAAAAAAGCTTTTCTGGAGTTGAAAAATAATGAGCCCGAGGCACTTATCCTCGACATGCGTTCCAATCCGGGCGGTTTGCTGCAGGAAGCAGTGAAAATCGTAAACCTTTTCGTTCCCCAGGGTTCTGAAATAGTGAGTACAAAAGGAAAATTAAAACAGTGGGATAAAACTTACACTGCAACATCAGCACCGCTTGATACAGCTATTCGCATTGCTGTTTTAACAAATCGTGGTTCAGCCTCAGCTTCCGAAATTGTGGCAGGCGCCATTCAGGATCTCGATCGCGGCCTGGTTGTTGGTTCGCGTACATTTGGCAAAGGGCTGGTGCAAACCACCCGCGATTTGGCCTATAATTCCAAACTGAAAGTTACCACTGCAAAATACTACATCCCCAGCGGGCGTTGTATCCAGGCACTCGACTATTCGCACCGGAACGAAGACGGCAGCGTTGGGCATGTTCCCGATTCGCTTATTTCAGAATTCACCACAAAAAAAGGCCGGAAAGTTTACGACGGCGGTGGAATTGTGCCAGATATTGTATTAGGACCTGAACAATTGAGTAACCTCAGTATAGGGTTAATAACAAATTTTCTGATATTCGATTTTGCCACAAATTTTGCCAATCAGACAGAATCAATTGCAGAACCTGAAAAATTTGAAATTACAGATGAAATCTACAATCAGTTTTCAGCTTTTGTAAAAGAAAATAACTTTGAATACGAATCGCAGTCGAAACACATGCTTGAAGACTTGATAGAACAGGCGAAGGAAGAGAAATATTACGAACTGGCTTCCGCTGAGTTTGAAGAAATAAAAGCAAAACTTGAGCCTCAACTTAATAAAGACCTGAGTGTTTTTAACGAAGAAATTAAAAGCCTGTTGAAAAACGAAATTGTATCCCGTTTTTATTACCAGAAAGGTGCAATACGGGCTTCAATCGGGGAAGATGAAGTTATTCTGAAAGCTGTTGATGAATTAAAGTCACCCATGTCATATACATCTTATTTTGAACCTGGTATTATTATAACCATGAAACGGCCATAAAAATGATTGTTCTGAAATGAAATTTGACGAGCTGATTAATTTTGAAATCCTGAAAACTGATAATATTGAAATTACGGTTTCGAGCGTAATCATTGTTATTTTGGTTTTTTTAGCCACGTTAATCGGTTTAAAAATTATCAGGGGATTTTTCAGACGTTACATAAAAAAACAGGAAGCTGAACGGCGCTCTTACTGGTCGGTTTATCTTATTTTTCGGTATGTTGTATGGGTGGTTGTAATTGTTTTAATGCTTGAAACTTCGGGTGTAAAAGTTTCGGTGCTTCTGGCCAGCATCACCGCCCTGCTTGTGGGTGTTGGTTTTGGTATTCAGCAACTTTTTAGCGACATTGCTTCGGGCATTGTATTGATTTTCGAACGCAACCTGCAAATTAACGACATTATTGAGTTGGATGACGGAACAGTTGGGAGAGTCCTTCATATTGGGTTACGAACTTCAAAATTAAAAACCCGCGACGATGTAATTCTTGTGGTGCCCAATTCGAAGTTTGTGAACGATACCATTATTAACTGGAGCCAGATGGATTACAATACCCGTTTTTCTGTTAAGGTTGGTGTTGCTTACGGTTCCGATACCAAATTGGTGTCAAGGCTTTTACTTGAATGTACACACAACAATAAAAATATTTCGGCTCATCCCAAACCATTTGTGCGCTTTAACGATTTTGGCGATTCGTCTCTCGATTTCCAGATTTATTTCTGGGTACGTGAGTCTTTTCTGGTTGAGAATACCAAAAGTGACATAAGATATGCTATTGACGATGCATTTCGAAAAAATGGTGTGCAGATTCCATTCCCGCAGAGGGATGTTCACATCAAAACAAATGTGAAGTAAAATAGCAACTCTAAATTTTTAAAAATGAAGTATTTTAAAAGATTTGTAATTCCCGCTCTCCTTTTACTCTCAGGTATATTTTTAAAATATTTTTTAAAAGAATTCGATATTTTAAATGAAGAATTCATCAGTTCTTTCGGACAAGTAGGCTCAATTCTTATTATTGTCAGTTTATCATGGGCGTCCATCGTATTTCTGCGAATTGTGAAACAAATTTTTTTAGAAAAATACGACGTTTCGCAAGAGGATAATTTACGTTCGCGTAAGTTTCAAACCCAGTTTAATATTCTTGAACGGATTCTGGTTTTTCTCATCGTTTTAATATCTATTGGGCTGATTTTAATGCTGTTCGATGAAGTAAAAAGAATTGGTGTAAGTCTTTTTGCTTCTGCCGGAATAGCCGGTGTAATAATCGGTCTGGCGGCCCAGCGGGTTATCGGAGCTGTGCTGGCCGGCATCCAGATTGCTATAACACAACCCATCCGGCTCGACGATGTGGTTATTATTGAAGGTGAATGGGGAAGGATTGAAGAAATTACATTAACCTACGTGGTGGTTCGTATTTGGGACCAGCGGCGGTTAATTGTTCCTTCTACTTATTTTTTTGATAAACCATTTCAAAACTGGACACGCACCACCTCCGAAATTCTGGGAACGGTTTTTATTTATACCGATTACCACGTTTCATTTGATGCCCTGCGTAATGAACTCACCCGGCTGCTGAAAAAAACACCGCATTGGGATGGAAAAGTGAACGTGTTGCAGGTAACCGACGCCAGGGAAAGGAGCATTGAAATTCGTGCGCTTATGAGTGCCAAGGATTCAGGAGCTGCATGGGAACTGCGTGTTTTTATCCGCGAAAAGCTGATTGAATTCCTGCAGAATAATTATCCCGAAAGTTTACCCAAAACCCGTGTTATTATTGAAGGGGAAGGAAAAATTTCGAAAAGTGGAGACACCGCAGCTGAAACTTCAAGTAAAAAAGAAAAAAAGTAAGTTTCCTTTAAATTGTTACTTTCTCTTGTCCTGATACTTTATACTATTTATCTCAATACTATAAAAAATGAAGATATATTTTGCAGGCTCCATCCGGGGCGGGAGAGAAGACGCAGCGCTTTATTCACAAATAATTGAATACCTAAAAAACTTTGGGGAAGTATTAACAGAACACATTGGCGATCCCGGTCTCACCGGGTTGGGCAATGATGGCCCAACTGACCGCTTAATACACGATCGTGATTTGGAGTGGCTGCTGACAGCCGATGTGGTTGTTGCCGAAGTCACTACGGTTTCAATGGGTGTTGGTTACGAAATTGGCCGGGCAGTTGCGGCAGGGAAAAAGGTTTTGTGCCTTTTTCGGCCCGATACTGCAAGAAACCTTTCGGCCATGATTGCCGGCTGTCCGGATATTGAAGTTTTTGGGTATGGTCATTTTGGTGAGGCGGAAAATGAAATTTCAGCATTTCTTAAAAAAGTAAATTAATCAAAAAAATTACTGAATCAAATCTTTTTTCCGTTTTTCAAATTCCTGATGGTCGATTTTTCCTTCGGCATAGCGCTTTTTCAAAATTTCCAGCGCAGTTTTTTTCGAATTTTTGCTGGTTGTACTTTTTCTGTTCATCGATTTGACAACAATCCAAACCACTGCCACCACAATTAACAGGGCAACTATCCACCACCAGCCCCATGTCCAGCCCTGACCATATTCTCCCATCATAATTTTACTCCTTTCTTTTTCGGCTTATTAAGCCAAATCTATTTCTTTGGTCAGGTAAACATCCTGAATGAGGTTCAGCAGTTTTACTCCCTCCTTAAACGGACGTTGAAAGGCTTTTCTGCCAGAAATCAGTCCCGTTCCCCCGGCGCGCTTATTAATAACCGCTGTTTTGGCCGCATCTTTAAAATCATTGTCTCCCGATGCACCGCCGGAGTTGATCAGTCCGATTTTCCCCATGTAGCAATTGATAACCTGGTAGCGGCACAAATCTATGGGGTGGTCTGAAGCAAGTTTTTTGTACATATCCGGATGAGTTTTGCCAAACTTCAGTACTTCAAACCCTTTGTTTGTTTTGGGCAGTTTTTGCTTAATCAGGTCGGCTTTTAATGTTACACCGATATGGTTGGCCTGCCCGGTAAGGTCGGCAGCCACGTGATAATCCACGCCATCTTTTTTAAAAGCGCTGTTTCGTGTGTAGCACCAGAGAATGGTAGCCATACCCAATTCATGCGCCCGCTCGAAAGCTTCGGACACTTCAACAATTTGCCGGTTCGATTCTTCTGAACCAAAATAAATGGTAGCCCCAACGGCTGCTGCCCCCAGGTTCCATGCTTCTTCTACGCTTCCAAACATGATCTGGTCGTATTTATTGGGGAAGGTCATCAGCTCGTTGTGGTTAATTTTTACAATAAACGGAATTTTGTGGGCGTATTTCCGCGAATTCAACGCCAGCCCGCCAAATGTGGTAGCCACTGCATTGCAACCGCCTTCCATGGCCAGGTGAATAATGTTTTCCGGATTGAAGTAATCCGGGTTGGGTGCAAATGAACTGCCGCCGGTATGTTCAATTCCCTGGTCAACAGGCAAAATCGACAAATACCCGGTTCCGCCCAGCCGCCCGTGGTTGTATATAGCTGAAAGATTTCGCAGCACCTGCGGGTTGCGGTCGCTGTTTACAAAAACTTCATCGATGTGCGATGGCCCGGGATGTTGCAGTTGTTCTGCAGGGATGGTTTGCGATTTGTATTCCAGCATTTTTTCTCTTTCACTATCAAGCAATCCGGCAATTTCTTCGAAATTATTTTTTGGTGTATCCATAACATGAAATTTTTCAAAAAGAAAGGAAAAAATCATACCACAATTTCCCGGTAACATACAACAACAGTCCGTAACGCAACAGCTGGCGTAAGAAGGAAACAGGTTCATTCAGTACTTTTTCAGGAAGTGTGGAAACCCTTACACACCTTGGTGTATTTCACCCACAAATCCGAAAGCCTTTGAGAGCAGTTGTTGTTATGGCTGTGATGGAAGAAAACCAGGTTGAAAAAACGTTCAACAGCTTCTACCACAATAATTACGGCAAAAATAAACAGCATCAATCCAATGCTTTACCCCGAAATCGAAAGGACTTTTCGGAGTTTTCTGAGAATTTTTTGCTTTTGGAAACTTTACTTACAAAAACATATGCCAACCTGTGTAGCCCGGTAACCAGCGCGTGTGAACTAATGTGATTCCGTCGGCCATCATGGCCATGGAATTGGTAATCAGTCCAAAAATTATTTCAACCACCATGGTTATGGCTGTGAATAGCACCACTCAGAAGGTTCTTTTTTCATGTTTGTTTTGATGTTCCGCCATCCTGTTTTTTGGCAAGAGTTTTAGTTTTGAAGTTCAGGCCGGTACTTTCCAGGACCTTAAAAACATTAAGCGCAACAATTTTTGCAGAATTATGTTTTTGTGCAAATTATCCCAGCCTGGCATTTTAATCTAATAATTCCCCCTGGCTATGCCATGGGGTTCCGCTTTTTCTCCCTAATTGAGGGGAGATGTCTGCCTCTATGGCTGACAGAGGGGTGAAATAAAGAAAATTCGGTTTTCAGCGATTTAGCTGAAATGAAGTTGGCGTAATACTCCTTGGCTCTGCCACGGGGATAGTCAACTTCAAGAATTTTCTTTATT
>JAZBNQ010000485.1:0-4973 GCA_036350775.1 Mariniphaga sp. | reverse complement strand
GGCTCCAGTGTTTCCGGGTCAATAATTTCAGGAATAAAATGGTCTTCGTTTATGTGCATTCCAACCTGGTGTTCGCACTCGCAGGAAACACCGGGGCCAACCACTTCACTCAAACCATAAATATCTATGGCTTTCAGTTTCAGTTTCGATTCAATTTCCCGGCGCATGTTTTCGCTCCAGGGTTCGGCGCCAAAAATACCCACCCGAAGATTCAGTGATTCCGGATCGATTCCCATTTCCTGCATCACTTCAGCTAAAAACAGCGCATACGATGGTGTACAGGCAATTACCGAAGTGCCGAAATCCTGCATCAGTTGAATTTGCTTTTTGGTGTTTCCGCCCGAAATAGGAATTACCGTGGCACCCAAATTTTCGGTTCCGTAATGCAACCCGAGGCCGCCTGTAAACAACCCATAACCGTAAGCTACCTGCACAATATCATTTTTATGTACGCCGGCCATACAAAGTGTGCGGGTAACCACTTCGGCCCACATTTGCAAATCGTTGCGCGTATAGCCCACAACCGTTGGTTTTCCGGTTGTTCCCGAGCTGGCATGCACCCGTACAATTTCACTCATGGGCACGGTAAACATGCCAAACGGGTAATTGTCGCGCAAATCGGATTTGTTTGTAAAGGGCAGTTTGCTTAAATCATCAACTGATCTAATATCGCCAGGTGTCAATCCCTTATCCTGCATTTTAGCCCTGTAAGTGGCTATATTGTGGTAAATGCGCCGTACAGTCTGAACCAGCCGCTCGCTTTGGACAGCGGACATTTCATCGCGCGATGCACATTCCATCTTTTCGTTCCAAATCATTCGTATCTTTTTCGAAATGTTAAATTCGTTTTCCGGGTTGTGAAAGGAAGTTTTACCTGCTACTTTCCGTAAACCATCTGGTCGTTGAGTATCGGAATTTGGTTTTGTTCCAACAGCTTTTTTGCCTCAATCACGTCAGGTACATCCAGCACCAGAATGGCCATGTTGGTTTGTGAAATGAGCCGGGTATAAGCGTTTTCGATATGAATGCCCACACGTGAAATTTTCATTAGCAGTTCATCTAATCCGCCCGTTTCATCTTCCATTTCCAGAGCGATTACTTCGCGTAACGCCACCGAATTGCCTTTTTCGGTTAATGCCTGGTAGGCTTTTTCAGGCTGATCGACCAAAAGATTGAGCACACCCCAGCCATGCAAAATATTATTGAGGGTGAGTGACCTGATGTTGATTTGCTCTTGTTTCAAAATATTTGTGATTCCTTCGAAATGAGCAATTTTATTTTCAAGAAAAACAGAAACTTCAAAAGCCATAATGTTGATTTTTGGTATTTCCGGAATGCACATCACACCCGGTTATTTCAAATTTCAAACAAAAATAAAAGGATTATTAGAAATTGTAAGCCACAGAAATCATAT
Source organism: Mariniphaga sp. (assembly GCA_036350775.1). GTDB lineage: Bacteria > Bacteroidota > Bacteroidia > Bacteroidales > Prolixibacteraceae > Mariniphaga. Next base: position 3,559 of record JAZBNQ010000485.1, on the reverse strand, counting down.
TTCTGAAATTTGTAACATTTTCGGCATTTTTAATTTTCCCGAAATTTGTATAATCAATGTCGCCATAAGCCGCAGTTGTCCAGCTCATTTCCCACCCAAACATAAAATTTTTATAGGTATAAATAAGTTGCGGCGAGATTTTATAAACCATATCAATATCGGTTGCCTGACCATAAAACGGTCCCACAGGTTGTTCGCTCGTACCCAAATTTTTCAAATATCCTGCAAAAAATCCAACTTTCCAGGTTTGACCGTAAGTGATATTTACCCAATTGTAAATATGATTCAGAGGTGTGTAAGTTTCAGCACCGGTTGATTCATTAAGTGAAGCCACGGCGTATCCACTGGGCAAAAGGCTTTCACTTACATTTTGTCCGTACATGGACTTCGCTTTAAATTCAAACTTATTTTGCGAAAATTTCAAATAAGCAAGGGCAGCCCATGTATTTAACTTCTGCCTTGCTATAAAAGTCCCGGTTGTGCCCATTGTCGAAATCCGGGGTTGAATGCTTTTCCAGTCAACCGCAGCGCCAGCCACCCAGTTTTTATTAAAATACTGCAACTGGGCATGTAAATTCGGAATCACTGCCTCGCGCTGGTATCGGTAGGTTTTTCCATCGGGCCCATCGTTGGCATAATTAAACTGGTAAACAACTCCGGCAATAAAATCGAGGTTTTCAGTCAGATGATGAGTCACTCTCAACTGCGGACTCCTGTTAAATACCTGAAAAGGGAGGCCGGTATTTTCATTTAATACCGAAGGGTAAACTTTTTCAATAAATGTTGGGTGCCATGCACGACCGAACAACAGTGTTGTTTTAGGCCATACAAAACTGGTGTAGGCATGTCGCAGCCTGATACCGTTTGTAGAAGAATAGCCGGTAAAATCAACTTCAATATAACCGGTAACAGTTGCCTTTCCCAATTCCAGTCCTGAAAACCGGGTTCCGAACCGCGAAAACGTGTTTAAAAAATGGGCGTTTGGCTGAGCATAAGTATCTTCTCCATTCTCATCGTAAACCGGTTTGTACGGATAAAATTCAAGCAGATGATCGCAGGCACATACGTTTTTTCGGGAATCGAATATAAAATCATTTCGCACAAAACCGGAAAAATCTACTTTAATGTTTTTAGATGAAAGAAAACCTTGGGAATTAGAGCGAATGGTTGTTATTAAAAGCAAAAATATCAGAACGTACTTCATAACAAATATTGATTAGTGATTATTTTATTGAAATAGATATTATAACTATTGTGCTGCTAAAATTAGCAGAAATAGACTGAGTAAATACAACAGAAAAATAACTTAACAGCATAATTTCGTAATTTATTATCATTTTAAATAACGAGATCGGGACTGATTTTTTCCATCAATTGTAACATATGTTACAAAATTGCAGTAAATATTATATAAACTTTGAATCACAATTAGCCGATTAAAATATTATGCTGAAAAAACTTCTTCCACCAAAAAAATGGAGACTTCCGGTGATGGGTGTAACAAGCCTTCTGTTTGGATTAATCTTATTTCTTTTTTATGTTTCGAAGGCGCATTCCTATTTATCCGATAAGCCGGAAACATGTGTAAACTGCCACATTATGGCGCCTGAATATGCCACATGGAATCACAGTTCACACCGTGAAGTGGCTCATTGCAACGATTGCCATGTACCACACAACAATATTTTCAATACCTACTTTTTTAAAGCGAAAGACGGTTTGAGGCATGCCACGGTTTTTACCTTGCGGAACGAGCCGCAGGTCATTTTCATAAAAGAAGACGGTGCAGAAGTAGTGCATCAGAACTGCATTCGCTGTCATGCTCAATTGCTTGTTGATCCGAAGTTAAATGCAGCGGTAAAGGATCATCATACAAAAATGACTGAACGCAAATGCTGGGATTGTCACCGTGAAGTTCCACATGGCAGGGTTAACAGTATATCCAGTGTTCCAAACGCACAGGTTCCACTACCACAAAGTCCGGTTCCACAATGGCTGGAAGAATTCATGAATCAATAACATCTAAAAATATCTGAAATGACGTCAATAAAAGAAATTACAGAGAAGAAACCCTGGTTAGCCTGGGTGTTATTTATTACAACAGTGGTTGTTGTTTTTTTACTTGGACTGCTGGCTTCATCAATTGTTGAAAGAAGACTGGAAGCAGCCTATGTAAATGTTCCGAAAAATGAGATTTCGCAATTTGAACCCCGGAATGAAGTTTGGGGAGAAAATTATCCCCGCGAATTTCAATCGTACTATGGAACAGCCGACACCACATTTCAAAGCAAATACAACGGAAGTGTAATGATTGATATGCTTGAGCGCCATCCGGAAATGGTTGTTTTATGGGCAGGATACGGTTTTTCCAAAGATTACACCCAGGGTCGCGGACATTATTATGCAGTTAAAGACATTCACGAAACGTTGCGCACGGGCGGACCAAAAGGTTCTGGTCCTGAGCCGATGCCATCCACCTGCTGGACCTGCAAAAGCCCCGACGTTCCCAGACTAATGAATGAAATGGGAGTGGCCGAATTTTACTCCCAAAAATGGTCGGACCTCGGACATGAAGTAGTTAATCCGATTGGTTGCGCCGATTGCCACGATGCCGAAACGATGAACCTGACTATTACCCGCCCCGCTCTAATCGAAGCATTCGACCGGATGGGAAAAGATATTACCAAAGCCAGTTACCAGGAAATGCGAAGCCTGGTTTGCGCCCAATGTCACGTGGAATATTATTTCAGGAAAGATGTTGCCGAAGGCGCCCAATACCTCGCGTTTCCGTGGGATAACGGATTTACTGCCGAAGCGATGGAAGAATATTACGATGATATGGAATTCAGCGACTGGACACATGCCATTAGCAAGGCGCCAATGCTTAAAGCACAGCACCCGGGTTATGAAACCTATATGACAGGAATTCATGCCCAACGGGGGGTTTCCTGCGCCGATTGCCACATGCCCTACATCAGCGAGGGCGGACAGAAATTTACAGACCACAAAATGCAGTCGCCGGTAAATAATATTTCAAGTTCCTGCCAGGTTTGCCACCGCGAAGAAGCAGAAACCCTAATTCAGAATGTTTATGACAAACAAGATGCTGTGATGGAAAACCGGGCCAAACTCGAAAAGATGCTGGTGAGAGCCCATGTTGAGGCGAAAAAGGCGTGGGATTTGGGTGCAACAGAAGAACAAATGAAAGATATTTTAATGGGAATCCGTCATGCCCAGTGGCGCTGGGATTACGCAGCAGCTTCACATGGAGCGTCATTCCATGCTTCGCTGGAATTGAGCAGGCTCATTGGAACAGCCATTGACATTGCCCAGGAAACAAGAATTGAACTGGCCCGTTTGCTGGCCGAACTTGGTTACAACCAGGAGGTACCTTATCCCGACATTTCAACCAAAGCCAAAGCGCAGAAGTTTGTAGGTTTGCCTATGGAGCAACTCCGTGAAGAAAAAGAAGAATTCCTGAATACGCTGGTTCCGCAATGGATTGAAGAAGCCGAAAAAAGGGAAGCTTCCTGGAACGTTTCCATGTCAAATTAAATTC
>JAZBNQ010000484.1:0-4894 GCA_036350775.1 Mariniphaga sp. | reverse complement strand
AGCCGGTCAAATTACACTTACAGAAACCGGACAGAATGTGGTTACCGGAATTGGAAGTGCTTATACTGAAAGCGGCGAAAATAAAGGACATCAGTTAACTTATACGCTCGACATGAATAACAGCAGCTATGCAAGTCTTGTTGCAGATGACAATTATAATGTAACAGTAACCTACACAATCACAGAATAGAAAACCGTTTTTACAAACTATTCCAAAGGGCAGACATGAGGTCTGTCCTTTTTTCGTTTAAATTAACAGTTCTTTGAATTCAGCTTTGTAGAAGCACTAAAATCAGCATTTTTAACCTGACAAATAAGGATTTCACTGTAACCTGAAAGTGCTTTCCAGAGTATTTTTGGGTATGAATTTTTGCAGCGGCATATTTTTTCTTGTTTGTCTGGTTGTTTTTTCTCCAATTTTTGGAGTAGGACAAAACAACCAGACTGACCATAAGGTAAATATTGAAATTCCGGAGGTGGCGCTTTTGGGGTTGGTTTCTGAGGAATCGGGTGGAATTAATCTGAGTTCCATGACACCTGGTGAGGCAGGTGATCAGATAAAATTCTCAGAGCTTCACCGGAATAATGGAATCTGGATCAATTATTCATCCATTATTCGTTCCCAAAACCACCGAAGAAAAGTGGTAGCGGCAGTACAGGGTGAAATACCAGCTGGTTTACGTTTGATTGTTGAAGCAACAGAAGCTGTTGGTGAATGCGGAGGAATGCTGGGAATTTCTGCCGGCAAGGTTTATCTTTCAAATCAGCCGGCAGAAGTAATTTCAGACATCGGGAGTTGTTATACCGGAAAAGGAACCAATAGCGGACACCTGCTTTCATACCGGCTTGAAGCCGTCAAAAATGAGAATGATTTTGCAAGCCTGGCTAAAAACCATAATGCCCTGCATGTGGTGTACACATTAACTGACCAAAATTAACAATTACTCCCCTATTGTTTTCTGTTCAAAGAACTGTATTTTAGCAACAATTATTGATGGATGTTTTACCAAAAGCCAATTTGTATGAATCGTAATGTCATTCTGAAGAGTTTATTATTGTTTGGAATTCTATCGGTTTTAATCCCTCTTAAATCGCATGCAAATATTATTGTTTTAAATGGATTGACACATGAAAACCAGGCCCACCCGGGAGAATCTTACCGTGGTACAATTCAGATACAAAATGCTTCGGATAAAATCAGGAATGTTAGAATCTACCAGCGCGATTACTGGTTTTCCTACAACGGGGAAAGTAAACACGATCCTGCCGGAACATTAGAAAGGTCAAATGCAGAATGGATTTCTTTCAATCCTGAATTGGTTGAATTGGGCCCCAACGAAACTTCCACCGTTAATTTTGAAGTGAAGGTGCCCGGCGAGCCTCTTTCCGGGACATACTGGAGTGTGATAATGGTAGAAGGAATTGTTCCGCCCGACACAACAGGTTTTTCCAGTGGAGTTACGATTAATACTGCCATTCGTTATGCAGTTCAAATTGTAACCAATATTGGCGAAACCGGAACCAGCGATATTCAATTTTTGGGAATGGAACTTGGCCGGCAGGAAGAAACAACCTTATTGCATGTGGCGTTGGAAAATACGGGAGAACGCATGCTGAGGCCTGAACTTGCTCTGGAGTTGTTCGATGAAACCGGAAATTCACTGGGAACAGTAATAGCAAATAAGGTTAAAACTTTTCCTGGCACTTCGGTAATGATAACATTACAGCTCGAAGGCATTAAACCCGGAAATTACAATGGGGTTTTGGTAGCTGATTGCGATGACGACCATGTTTTTGGAACAAATGTTTCGTTTGAAATAGAATAATGCCCGTCAGGCTTCTTTCCATAATGGCCTTTTTAACCCTGCAAACCTTCGGTTTGTCCGGACAATCAATTGATGATGTTAAACTCTTCTCAACCAAGCCAAGAGTTGAAGTTTTACCAGGACAAATTGTCAATCTTGCTTTTTTTGCTGAAAACAAAACGGGAAAAGATCAGGAGGTTACTGCCATTATGAAAGTGCCGCAAGGATGGAAACTAATTCTTTCTTCCCAAAAAATTGAATTAAAAACCGGTAAAAAAAAGTTTTTGATTTTTTCAGTGCAGATTCCCTCTGTTCAGCCAGTTGGTAATTTTGAAGCAAGGCTGCTGGCAACAAGTGCAAGTTCAAATAAAATTCTGGATTCACTAACGGTTTATTTGGAGGTGGGAGAGGTGGAGAAAATTGATATGCATTTGGTTGAATCGCCCGATTATATTAGGGCAGGAGAGGTGCTGCGATCGGAGTTTTTATTGCAAAACCTCGGAAACACCGTTAAAAAGGTTTTTCTCGAAACACGGAATTGTCTGATTGAAGGAAATCCGGAAATTGAAATTGGGCCGGGGCAATCGGTACGTTTCTTTGCAGTAAATTATTCTTCTGAAGAAATTACCGAAACCTCAAAAAATTACATTACAGTAAGGGCACTGGTTTCCGGTGAGGTGAAAGAGAGCATATTCGAGTCGTATCTGGTTTTTCCTGTAAAAGAAAAAAAGAAGGATTTGTTTTTTCGCTTTCCGGTTGAGTTTTCATCCACTTACGTGGCTTCCAATCAAAGGGACAGGTATCAACAGGCCTTGCAGTTTGAATTTTCGGGTACCGGAACCCTCGATGAAGGAGGGAAACATCGTTTGGAGTTTCTGGCACGTGGCCCAAACAACTCCAACCTTAGTTTCCTCGGATTGTATGATCAATATTATATTTCTTATGCGAATCAAAACCTTGAATTTTTTGCAGGCGAGAAAGCCTTTTCGTTTACTCCGCTGACTGAATCGTCCCGTTTTGGACTCGGTGTCGAAAGTAAAGTAATTTTTAATAACGGATTGAATTTTGGTTTTCTGTATGTAAAACCCAGGTTCTATCAAGAGATAAAAAATGAACTGGCTGCTTTTGCCGGAGTTGATTTTAACGACAAAAACGGCATGGCATTTTATTTCATTTCAAAGCAAATGGCTGCCGTTTCAGATTTCACACACCTGGCCAGTATAAATTCGCGGTTCCAGCCATTCGAAAGTACTTCGGTGGAAATGGAAATTTCACGCGGGCAGTTTCAGAATGTTTGGGATAATGCGATTCGGGCAAATTTTAGTTCACAGTTTTCTGTTTTTAACATTGCCGGTAATTATTATTATACCGGAAAAAATTATCCCGGATATTTTTCAAATTCCACCTTCTATTCAGGAAACTTTTCAGCCAATTTGACTCCGAAACTAAGTTTGGGGATTTATGCCAAAGAAGATTTTATTAATGCCCAACTCGATACTTTTTTTGTTACGGCGCCTTATTCCAGGTCCTTCCAGTCTATGCTGAACTATAAACTGGCATCGCGTGCCTACCTGAAACTTTATTGGCGACAGTACGAACGTAAAGACCGGCTGGTACTCGATAAATTTCATTATAAAACCAATTCCATAAATTCTCAGTTAAATTACAGGTTTAAAAAGTTTGAATACAATATTTTGGGAGAATATGGCGAAACCACGAACTTTTTGCTTGAGTCCGGCCAAAATCAACAAAACATGTTCCGGGGTTCTCTGAATTTGGCATACAGGTTCAACTCAAAACATGCACTGAGGTTTTTGGGGAGTTGGTCGAACATTAACCGATTTATTTCCGGCGAACAGCAAAACCTGATGGCGGGTATGTCGGTGGCAAGCCAGATTGCAAAAAATTTGCGGATCAATTTCCATGTGCAAAATGCCTATAGCATCGAAGATTATTACCGCAACCGCAATCTCATGCACATGAATATTGATTTTACCCCCGGAACGAAACACAAATTTTCTTTACGCAGTTTTTACACGTTGTTCCGGCAGGAAACCGAAAATCCTGAGTTTACTTTCTCGCTGAATTACGCCTATAGTTTTGGAGTTCCCTTAAAAAAAGTAATACAAGCCGGAGACCTTAAAGGCCGTGTAATCCGCGAAAACGGAGAGTCTGTTGAGGGACTTGTAATTTCTTTCATGAATAAAACTGCAATAACTGATCGCAATGGCGAATTCAGTTTTAAATCAGTACCGGTTGGCCGCCATTTGTTGTTTGTTGACAAATCAGGGCTTGCCATAGACGAAATTCCTGAAATTGCCAACCAGTTTGAAGTTGAAATTCTTGAAGACAAGGTGTCAGAACTCAATTTTAAAATTACAAAAGGAGCAAAATTAACCGGGAAATTTGAATTAGTAAAAACCGGGGGTACCATTTTGCAGCGTGAAAAGGTAACCCTGCAAAATATTATTGTCGAACTTAAAAATGAACAGGAACAATTCAGGATTACCACCGACGAAAACGGGAGTTTCTCATTCCCGCTGGTGCGTCCGGGTGAATGGATATTCAACATTTATACCAACAGTTTGCCTGAAGGTTTTGAGTTGGAAGAACCGGTAAACAGGATTTTTCTTCAACCCGGTCAGAAACAAAATTTTTCTGTGAAATTGAAACAGAAAAAACGAAATATCATTTTCAAATCTGATAATAATGTTTTGCAGCCCCTCAAACGTTTAAACCCTGATTCTGCCAGGCCAGATTCGGTGAAAATACAACAAGCCGAAACCGAAAAGCCGATATCAAATGTTTATTACTCGGTTCAGGTTGGGGCATTCAAAAATAAAATTTCGAAAGAAGCCGACTATTTTAAGGAAGCTCCCTATGATTTTGAAAAGCAAATGGATAACTTGTACAAATATTTTATCGGCAAATTTGAAACATTAAATGAAGCACTTGAAGAACAGAAAATACTGGGAAAATATTACAAAAATCCGTTTGTTGTGAAATTTGAAAACGAACGATTCATTCAAATAATAAATGAATAAGCGATGAAAAATTTGGTTTTAAAATGGTGTTTCCGGATGTTTTTT
>JAZBNQ010000483.1:0-4404 GCA_036350775.1 Mariniphaga sp. | reverse complement strand
TTTTCTTTTAATATTGGAAAATTCAAAATATCCTTTTGGTTGCGTAACATCAGGTTGACTATTTTTGGTTTTATGGTTTAAAATTATAAAATAATCCGGCTACTCCCAATCAATTTCCCAAATGGGTTGTTCGCCCAGCAGGTGTCCCATAAAATAGTTCCCGCGGTTTTTGGTGAAATACTTGCTGTGCCACCCCTGGTAACTGTGGTGTTGGCTGGGAAAAATGAGCAAATCGAACTTTTTGCCGTCTTTTACCAGCGCTTCGGCTAGTGTAAAAGTTGCCGACGAATTTACATTTTCATCAATTCCGCCATGCCACAGCAGCAGTTTTCATTTTAGGTTTCCGGCATTGGTAATGTTCGATTGCAGATGGTAAGCTTTTTTATTGTAAAGGTTTTCGAAAAGAAAACTCACTACCCGGGGGTATAAATATCTTTTGAAATACCATTTTGACTTTCCAAAAATTTTGGAAACAAAAAGGCAGCCAAAATCAGAACAGGAATACTTTTCATTGGGTTTATCGTTTTAATCATAAAACTAACCAATTCAGGAATAATTCAAACATGCAAAAGGATGGTTTGCAATTACTCGAGTAATACGGCATTAAATAACAATTTGAATGTAACCGGTGTGGAAGCCCTAAATTGAGGATTAAAAGAAGAAAGTATTATCTGACCTTTTCCTTTTTTTACCCATATCAGGGCGGCTTCCCTTTTTAGCAATTCTTCCTTTTGGGCAAATCCGCTCATCAGGATTTCATCTTCGGGGAAAGCAGCCACCACACGCCGGTCCATGTCGAGGCCTGGGATGGAAGTACGAAAAACCGGTGTGCCCCTGTGAAACACCCCGCACTCTTCGGGCATTCCCCAGGCCAGCGGATGGTCGTTTCTGAAATTCAGCCGCAGCAGGGAGCCGGGAACATACAAACCCTGCGATGATAGATTTTTCCCGATATCACTCACCGGCAACATAAATTCCTCCTTGTTTTCATCGTCTTTTTCGCCAATGGAAATGGTGCCAAGAAACAGTTCGGTTGCCGGTCCCCAGGCCATAATTTTTCCGCCGTTGTTTACAAATTTCATGAGGTTGTCGAACCCTTTCTTTTCCATTCCTTTAGCATACTCAGGCGGATAGTTGGAGGGAACCGCTTTGCCAGCCCGTTCCGATTTTCCGGTCATAAAAATGGATTTCGACTTGTCGGTAAAAATGAGCACATCAAAATCCCGCTGCAGGTTTGCGGTTTGTAAATTCTCAGGCCGTAAAACGATGTAAGGAATTTGGTACTGATCGAACAGGTATCGGGTCCAGCCACCATCCATATCGTGCTGCCAGGTTTCCACAACGCCCACCTTCGGTAATTTTAAAGTAACGGTTTCTGCTTTGGGTTTTTCATTCAAAAAAACAGGGCTGACACTAATTTTTTTATTCACCTCGCTGAATTTTTCATTTACAGGAACCAAAAAACTTCCGGCAGGGTAAATTTTTCCGTTTAATGAAAACGCCTCCGAAGTACGTTCCACATCCAGTTTTTCCCCAAGGGCAATAAAAGCAGCTTTGTAGCTTTCATTATTCATCGACGAAAACAATGCCCATCCTGAATTTTCTTTCACCTCGGTTTTCAAACTGAATGGAATCTTAACCGGGTTGAGTTTGGTTGCAAGTTCAGGGAACGGAGTATTGATTTCCACGGCAATCACACCTTTATGCAGCGGGAGCGACCATGACGTAATATCATAAGGTTGAATAAGTTCGCCGCCTTCAGAATAATACCTTGCCGGAAATTTCTGTTTTTCAAGTACTTCTTTAATAAATGCCCGGTATGGTTGGGATAGTGGAACAATAACATCGCCGGTTTTCAAATTGCGGTCGTTCCAAACTATATCTTCTCCCAACTGATAAGAGGTAACTCCATGCCGGTGCAACAAGTTCACCAAATCAACCATTTCGCTTAAATCGCGTTGATTTTGAGGCAGAATGTAGTAAAAAGGCGCTTCTTCCTTTCCGCGTTTTATTTCGCGCCGGGTAACATCGTTGCGGAATTGAAGGATTTCATTTTTATGAATAGCCGAGGTATGCAGGTTGGCCAGGTTGTTTTCCATTTCGTAGCTGAGAATGTCTGACAAACGCCACCAACCGCCTTCCCATGGTTCGGGCATGTTTATGCTGATGTCGTAGCTGCCCAGACCTTTGCCTGTAGTGCGTAACTCGTTGGGTTCGATAAAAATTGGCGTGGCAATTTGTACGCTGGCAGCTTCCGAGAGCATGCCAATAATACCTTTCCAAATGCCGGTTGTGGTTGCTCCCGGCCAATAGTCGTCGAAAAGGTAATTCACTGAAACACTTTTCAGGCCTTTTTCAGTCATCTGCTTCAATGAACGTGACCCATAAATCCTCATCCAGTTCCAGATTCCGGCATCCACATTTTCAGCAATAGGATCGTGGGGTGGTGAAATGTAAAACCTCGGTCCGGTAGAACCCATCTGGTGACGTTCAATCATGGCCTGCGGGAACCATTTGGTGGAATATGTTTCGGCCACAGCCTGGTTTTCACTTTGACTAAGTGTAACAAAATCGCGGTTAATGTTATGTCCTACATATTTATGGTAAACACCCGGCATACTGCTGGTTTCCAGTGCTGATCCCTTATGTTTGTTGTAGTGTTCCACAATCATGTTCATACCGTCGGGATTGTGCGGAATAAACATGGCCACTGTGTTTTCCAGGATGAGTTCACGGCGGGGATCGGTTCCGGAAATCAGCTCATAAACTACCAGAGGGAAAGCCTGCGCCGGCCCCACTTCACTGGCGTGCATACTGAGTGTGGAAAGAAAAAACACTTTCCCCTTTTCAAAAAGTTCTTCACGGTTGGATCCTGCCGGAATCTCATCAAGAGCCAGCTGCCGGTTAATTTGACGCAGGGATTCGAGATTGCGGATATTTTCTTCCGATGAAACGAAAACAATATACATGGGCCGGCCCATTTCGGATTGGCCTATCTTTTCAATGTGCACCATGGCCGAAGCTTCATCCAGCTTTTTCATGTAATCCATCATATCTTCATACAGAAAAAGCATACGGTCGTCACCGGGTGTAAATCCGAAATGTTCTTTGGGTGTGGGAATTTGTGCATTTATCGTGAATAAAAGAAACATCGATAAAACCAGTGAGGTCCCCACTTTTTTGAAAAGGAAATGTTTATTCATAGTAAACGTTATTAAAATTGAAGCTGGAAAAACTATCTCAAACTACAATGGTATTCAAATTAATCTAATTTATTGTAAATATTTTTCATCACACTAATTTTTTCATCATCTTCTGCCATAGCCCGGGTAGTAAACATCATTACACCGGATGATTTGGCTGCCAAACCGCCTTCCAATACGGTTTCAAACTCAACAGATGAAACAGTATAAGGATTATTGTATGCTTGTACAATGGGCCATACTTTAGGAAAACCTCCGTCTTCAATATTCATCCGGTTGCAAAACCAGGTGATGTTTTCTTCAACCCAGCCGGGTTTACGCCCCATTCTGGCATGATAAACCATAGGTGAAAAAACATCAAAAAAATCGTGCAGCAGGTCGTAGTCGATGCCGAGAATTCGCCGCCGTGCGCCTTCAAATTCCTCGTCGGTCCATGGGCAGTGGTAAATTCCAAGTAATATACCCGGTTTCACTTCGTTGATGATATTTCTTATTTCTACTGCCCAGTCGAGAATAACCTTGCAACGCCAGTCGCGCCATTCTGAATCAAGATTTCCGAGGATCCATTGGGCTTGCTGGGGTATTGTACCTTCGGGAATCTCAAGCCCGGTATCTTTTGAAAAAGAAGCCAGGCAGTGATCGCAAAAACAGGTTTCGGGCAAAATGGGTTCGGGTTCTTCAAACTGGGCATGCCAGTGCACGTAATCCATCCAAACCCCGTCAATATCATATTCTGCCAGCAAATTCCTCAACAAATTAAACCTGTATTTTCTGAATCCCGGATCAGTGGGGCAAACACCCATAAACCACGAAGCAGCCTCAACCTGCTCCCCTTTTTCGTTAATTGCCCATGCTTCAGGATTTTCTTCCACGTAATTTTTCCCGTTTAAAGTAGCAAACTCGGCATACACTTTCATGCCTTCGGCACGGGCCCGATCCATCATTTCCTTGTTAATGGAACCGCTGTGCACAAAAACGGAATTTATTCCAAGTTCAGTCAGGTTGTAACCTTTGTCCCACAAGGGTTGCGGATGTCCGTAAACCCCCCTGATCTCAATTTTACTTTCTTGCTCGGGGGTGCAGAAAATGAGTGAAAACATAAAAATGAAAAAGAAAGTGAATGTTTTTACTTGTATGAAAAGAATACTTTTAGGCATGATATTGAATTTTAATGAATTCTAAAAATATAAAATGAATCGGA
>JAZBNQ010000482.1:0-2443 GCA_036350775.1 Mariniphaga sp. | reverse complement strand
GTTCAAACCACCTGTAAAATCAGGGTGCGGGCTTCCGATAAAAGTTCTGTCAGCAGCAGTAATAACACCATCTTTGGCATCAGGAACACCATCTCCGTCAGTATCAACCGTTAACTGGTCAACAAATTTGAAATGCCCTGGTTGGTTGTATGTTCCGTCGGCTCCAATGGCAGTTGGCCATCCGGCAGCTTCAGATTCGGTTTGGAAAATTCCAGCAGTTTCGTATCCGAAAAATTCGGGGAAAGCATGTCCCACAGCAACGCGAGTGTATTCTTTTTGCCGCTCAAACTGTCCGGTAAAATAATCATCTTCTTCTCCGCCAAGTTTAGTCACTTCATTTTTATAGGCCGAAATTGTGGCTTTTACTTCATACCTGAAATCACCGGCCATTGCAGTGTTGGCATAACCCAACTCAAAATCAATTCCCTTATTCATCATTTCAGCAATGTTGACAAATGGTGGTGTTGCATCTCCCATTACTTGTGGCAATGGCAGACGGTAAAGCATATCGGAAGTTTCGCGCTGCCATAAATCGAGTGAAAAAGAAAGCGAATTGTCTAGCATATTTCCGTCAATACCAAAGTTCAGAGTATTGGTTGTTTCCCAGGTTACATTTTCGTTGCCTAATGTGGAAGGCATAAATCCGGAAATGGCGCCGGTATTTGAACCATCGAGTGCATAAGAAGAACGGTATGCATCAGACCGGAAAGTTGAATATGGGTTATAATTTCCAATCTGGTCGTTTCCAGACATCCCCCAGCCTAAACGTAATTTTAGCATATCCAACCAGTTGCCGGTTCCGGACATAAAATCTTCTTCCGAAATTGCCCATGCAGCAGAAGCAGCAGGGAAAGTTGCATAACGGTTACCTGCACTAAAACGCGAAGAACCATCACGCCGTGCTGTAGCTTCAAAGAAGTATTTTCCCATGAGATCGTAGTTCACACGGCCAAAAACAGAGAATAAAGACCATTCAGAACCGTTACCGCTGTTATCCCTGTTCGATTCTCCTGAATCTAACTGCATATAAAGCGGGTCTTCTGAAAAGTAACTTCTGCGGCTGGCGTTTAACGACTGATATTTGTTTTCGATTGCCTCTGTACCCAGAACTACATTAATCCTGTGAATGCTGTTAAAAGTTGCATTGTAATTTAAAGTGTTGGACCAGTTCCATTGCAAGGAGTAGTTGGAATCGGCATTCAAACCATTAACCAGCTGAGGTTCAGAAAATTCAGGATTAGGGATACTATAACCCTTGTAGTTCCATTGACCCCAGTTGTAACCAAACAATGTTCTTGCTGTAAGTCCTTCCATAAAGGTTATCTCAGCAAAAGCATTTCCCAAAATACGAACATATTTTCCGTTATTGTTTCTTTGCCTGTACATAACGGCCACCGGGTTTTCGGCGTTCCCCATCTGAGGAGCTTTTGAACCGGCAAAATGTTCCCCGCTAATGTCGTAAACCGGAATAATCGGCTGGGCACGGTATGCATGGGAAATCGGGCTGTCTTCGGCATTATCTGTAAACCTGCCCATTTCATCAATATAAGATACCTGAAGTGATTCTCCGGCTCTGAACCAATCATTAAATTTGGCTTCGGAATTCATCCTGAACGTATATCTTTTAAAGTCGGAATGGATAATAAATCCTTCTTCATCCAGATAATTGCCAGAGAAAGCATAGGTAGCATTTTGTCCGCCTCCTCTTACTGAAAGGTCATATTCCTGCACCATTCCATTCTGGTAAATTTCATCATACCAATCGGTTCCTTCTTTATTGGCACGGAAAATCTGATTGTCATAAAAGCTGTACGCAGTTTCATCCACTTCTCCTGCCATGGCGCCTGCCGGTAAAATATAATCGGGGATAGTAGGTTCAGGCCCTGAGCCATATTGGGCATGGGATAATTCCATATTCCTGTTTTTCAAAGATAACCAAACAGCGTCGGCATACTCCCTGGTGTTTAGCATTTCGTACTGATTTGAAGCCTGTGAAATTCCGGTTTTAAGCGAAAAATTGATGGTAGGCTGTTGGTTTGCACGACCTCGTTTTGTGGTAATAATTACAACACCGTTTGCACCCCGGGTACCATAAATGGCAGCAGAAGAGGCATCTTTCAGAATCGAAATGGATTCAATATCGTTCGGATTAACGTTATTTCCAGGCCCCACCGGTACGCCATCAATTACGTACAAAGGATTGGGATCATTAATAGTTCCAATACCGCGGATACGAATGGTAGCCTGACCACCCGGACGATTTGCTGCAGTAATATTAACCCCGGAAACCTGCCCCTGAAGACGGCTTACAACACTCGGTGCGTTTGAAACCTGCAGCGCTTCTTCAGAAACTGAAGAAACAGCTCCGGTAAGTTCTTCTTTCAAACGTGTACCGTAACCAACCACAACAACCTCGTCAACCCCAATCACATCAGGGCGCAGT
>JAZBNQ010000481.1:0-18869 GCA_036350775.1 Mariniphaga sp. | reverse complement strand
TTTCTGCATCGGTTCCTTTACATTCCAAACAAACCGGCAAATAAACTTCTTTATTTATTTCGATATTTTTTCCTGAAAGTGGTTTCTTGCAAACAAAACAGGCGTGGTTTATTTTTTCCATTTTTTTTCAAAATTTGAAAGCAAAACTAATCAATTGGAGTAGAAATTTCAACTCAAATCATACCTCATTTCCTTCATATACATGGTTTTTTTGGTTTTCTCAGTAAAGTAAAAAACATCTTTCCTTTTTGTTTTCGTAAATTTTTTTGAAAGAAATGTTGTAGAATATGTTTCGGTAGTGAATGATTTTTTATGTTTGTATGTATGAAAAATTGCATACTTACCTGGCTTATTACCCTACTTTTTTTTGCGGAAAGTTACGGCCGTGATTTCAGGTATTTGCGCACTGAAAATGGTTTGACCGACGGAGAAATTAATTCGATTGTACAGGACAGTAACGGCAATATGTGGTTTGCCACCTGGACCGGACTAATCAGGCATAACGGTTACTCTTTTAAAATATATCAGCCTGTTTTGGGTGACAGTTCGAGCCTGCCAGAAAAGAAAATCAAATTTCTTTATACTGACTCTAAAGATAATTTGTGGATTGTCTCTTCGCTAAATGTGTCAAGATTTAAACCCGATACCGAATCTTTTCAGACCTACAGGTTCGAAAGTTTTCTTCCCGGGAATATAAACGTAATGTTTATTTCTGAAATAAGCAACCATTTAGTATTCTATGCGCCTGAAGGTTTATTTTTTCTTCCTTTAGATGAAGCAGAAAAAGAGAACGTTCAGATTAAATCTTTACAAATTTTTGAGAACGGGCAACAGGTAATAGATTACTATCAATATTTGGGCGCTTTTAAGGATGTTCTGGTGTTGGTTAAAAATATCACGGATGGACCATCTCAACTCTTTTTATCTCATTTAAATAAAGAAAAGGAGCCTTTTTTGGTAATAGATACTCTATTGCAGTTGGATGAGCATGTGAATCATATAGAATTTAGTGGTTTGAATGATTTGTTGTATATCGCTACAACAAACGGTGTAATTTCTTATAACTCCCAAACCAGGAAATTTGGAACCCGCACATTTAAAGGGCAGGATATTCAGCAAATTCTTTATACTTCGAATCAACGGCTCTATTGTTCATTGCCACATCCGGAAATAGTATATCTTGATTTGCATAGTGGCTTAACGGGCAGTTATGTTTCTAATCCATATATAGCAGGCAGTTTATTAGATAATGAAATTCATGCTTTGTTTGAAGATTTTTCGGGAAATTTGTGGGTTGGACACCAGGGACAGGGCATAAGTATTATGGATTTATACCAGAAGAAGTTCTGGTCGTTTCGACGTGAACCCCATTTAAAACAAACCCTGAATTCGAATACAATAATGTGTTTTGAAGGTACCGAAAATGAAATATTTATTGGTTGCCGAACCAATGGGTTGAACATTGTATCAAAAGCAGCAACTACAACTCAATTGCCAGAATTCAGGAATTTACACTTTGCGGGCGATGATGTTCCAGGAAAAATGATGGATGGAATCTGGGACATTGAAAAACAATCGGATTCGCTTTTTTGGCTTGGTACCGACCTCGGATTATACAAATTGTACAGAGATAGAAAGTATGGCTGGGTTACAGAAAAGTTTCAAAGTGAAGAGTCTTTAAATTTTCCAATCAGGACGGTTTTTGTTGATAATTTCAAGAATATTTGGTGTGGAAGTCATGGGTATGGTTTGTTTTTTATTCCCAATCCAACAAAAAATAAAACAGGAAAATTTTTCAGTTACGAAAATTCAATCCAAGACAACAAAACCTTAACTGACAATGTAATACTAAGTATATTCATCGACTCGGGCAACCGGTTTTGGGTTGGTACCAACAACGGGCTTAACCTGCTTCAAAATAAATACGATAACCTTGATCTCTCAGGTTTCGATCAACCCCGGCTCCGGTTTAAACGATTTGTGGCAACCAGCCCTAATACAGAATTTTTAAACAACAATGAAATAAACTGTTTCTATGAAAACTTTAACGGAGATATTTGGATAGCCACGCAGGGGGGAGGCATCAATATTTACCATCCAAATTCTGAAAGTTTTTCACAAATAACCACAGAAGATGGATTGCCTTCGAATAATATAATTTCTATGCTGCCTGACGAAGACGGGAATTTATGGATTAGCACCCATAAAGGATTGGTTTGTTACAACCGGTTTGCTGAGAATCCCAAATTTCAGGTTTTCAATTCTGCCGATGGAATTCAGGGTGAAATTTTTATGGTAAATTCATTTTACAAGGCTTCTGACGGGCAAATGTTTTTTGGTGGCGATAATGGTTTTTCCTGTTTTTATCCGCGGGAAATTGAGCCAAATACCATTAAACCACGGATTTTCCTTAATGAGTTACGTATTCGAAACCAAACCGTGGAGTTGGGTGATACTATTTTCAGAAAAGAAATATGGAAAAAAACAGTTAATGAGGCCAGTAGAATTGCAGTACCTTACAAAAATAATTCAATAAGCATTGGAGTATCTGCTCTTCATTTCCAGAATCCTGCCAAAAATCAAATTACCTATTACCTCGAAGGCTTGTTTAATTCCTGGTACACAGTTCCGGCGTCCGCTGAATTTGTATATCTTTCAAATATTCCTCCGGGTTCATATACCTTCAGAGCAAAAACAATTAGTGCCGATGGTTTGGTTTCAGAAAATGAAAAAACGATGGAAATCTTTGTTGCCCCTCCATGGTTCCTCACCAGGCTGGCCATATTTTTATTTGGTTTGTTTGGCCTGGCGCTTACTTTTGGATTTATTTTTATTTTGGTAAACCGGCAAAAGCTTATTTATCAAAAAGAAATAGACAAAATGACTATTGAAAACAACGAAAGCAAAATGTTGTTTTTAACCAATATTGCCCACGAATTAAGAACACCATTGAGCCTGATAGTTGCCCCTGTGGAAGATATAGTTAGAAATTTGAAAGTTGACGGGCAATGGAAAAACCACATGCAACTAATTTCCAGGAATTCAAATTATCTGCTCAGGTTAATCAATCAGATTATCGATTTCAGAAAATTACATGCCGGAAAATTAACACTTCAGCCCAAAAAAGCAAATATTGTGCGGGTTGTAAAAGATGTTGTTTTGAATTTTAAAGGATACGAGTCAAACAGAAATATTCAGCTCAAACTTAACGTGCCGGCCGAGGCCGTGAATGTTATTATTGATGTGCAGAAAATTGAAGAAGTTTTGTATAATTTGATTTCCAATGCATTCAGGCATACTTTTAATGACCATTCGATTACGGTTTCGCTGGAAGTAACAGATGATACAATTGATGAAAAAAATGCCGGAACGATTCTAATTACTGTTTTTAACGAAGGAAAAGAGATTAAAGAAGAAGACAGGGAGCGAATTTTTGAGCGTTTCTATAAAGTTGATGAAAATTCTGAAGGAGCGGGTATCGGTCTTTCGTTTGCCAAATCGCTGGTAGAAATGCATAACGGACAAATAACGGTCGAATCTGTTTCAGGACAGGGTGTTTCCTTTTATGTGAAATTACCATTTAATCGTGCAGATGATTCTGAATTAGACCAAGGTATGCAGCTAAATAACCAGGATAAAGACCACATTGTACAACCGGTAACTAAGGGAAATATAATAGAGTGGGAGAATGGTGCTCCCAAAATTTTAATTGCCGAAGACAATGCTGAGTTACGTGAGTTTCTGCTTACCGTTTTATCAAGAAACTATCACTGTTTGTTTGCTGAAAATGGATCGGACGGCTGGCAAATGATAAAAAAACACCAGCCGGCTTTGGTGATTTCTGATATAATAATGCCTGGAATGAGTGGCCTGGAGCTTTGCCGAAAAATAAAAACGACCAACGAAACATGTCATATTCCTGTAATATTGCTTACTGCCAAAGATACTCCCGAACAAATTTCAGAAGGATTTAATTTTGGTGCTGATGCTTATGTAACCAAACCTTTTGATGTGAATTTACTAATGATTCAAACCAACCGTTTAATTCAAAACCGGGAATTGATAAAAGAGAAATATAAAGCCCAGAATTTTATGGTAGAGGTGGAGGATAATATTTCAAGTCGCGATGAGGAATTTATACAATCCGTAAAAGAAATTCTGGAAGAAAACATTTCGGATGCAGATTTTAATGTGAACAAACTGGCCGGACAATTAAACATCAGCACTACCCAGCTTTATCGGCGAATAAAAGAATTGACTGGTTATTCACCAGTTGAATTAATTCGAATTATAAAACTTCAAAAAGCTTATACATTGCTCAGCAAAAAAAATAATACAATAAAAGAAGTTTGTTACCTTACAGGCTTCAATAATCTTTCATACTTTATTAAATGTTTCAGGGAACATTTTGGAATTACACCTGCAAATTTCAGGGATAATGGACTCATTGAAAAGCCGGAAATAGTGGAAGAAAATGTTTAGAAAAATGTTATTTTGTGTAAAATACAATATTATTGTTCACTATGCACGATTTGTTATATATATGGTTACTTTTGTAATATATACTAAGTTCTAAATTTTATATGTTTGGCGTTCAAATTTAATGCAGTCTATGGCTAAATACTTTAAAAAAATGACCAGATTGAAGACTCCGTTTGTTCTTGCAATAATTGTGGCATTATTTGTAATGAGTTGCCGCGATGATTTACAGGATAGCAAATATGAAAGGCCTGATTGGCTGGCCGGGAAAGTATATTCACAGATTCTGGAATATCCGGAATTAAGTACTTTTGCCCAATGCCTTGAACTAACCGGCTACGATACAATTATTAATGTGTCGGGAAGCTATACGGTTTTTGCCCCTTCAAACGAAGCGTTTAACAGTTGGTTTTCGCAAAATCCAAATTACGGTAAGGTTGAGGACATTCCAAAAGATAAGCTCGATGAACTGGTAAAGTACCACATTCTGCAAAATGCATGGTCGAAGCAGCAGTTGCGGTCGCTTGATGTATTTGGTTGGATTGATACACTTGATTTGAACAACAACAAACCGCGTGGTTTTAAACGGGAAACCCTTTTACGAACCGATAACCGTAAGTTTGGCTGGACACAAACCGGAGAAAGAAATACACTCAGACCCGTTATTGTTGATACGGCAAATGCTAACATGCAACGGCGAGTAATTACTGATTCAAGAAAATATGCCCCGGTATTTTTTAGCCAGTATTTAAGTATTTACGATTTGACACCCAACGATTATCAGTTTTATTTCGATCGTTCGTTTGAAGGTTCCCCGAACCTTTACTTTGCCAATGCAAAAATTACAAGCGATGAAATTTTTTCGGAAAACGGATTCGTTTATATTATAGATCAGGTGGTCGATCCTTTGAAGAATGCCTATCAAATTCTGGAAGATGGAACTGAAAATGTTAGCTACCAGGAATTTCTTGACCTGGTTAACCACTTTCCTTCATTTTCTTTTAACGAAAGTGAAACCAATAAACAGCCCGGAGCACAACAAGGGCTTGAGGTTGATTCACTTTTCGATTTAACTTTTCCGGAACTAACATTCAATATTACAAATGAACGAACCAAAGCTCCGGCAGGTGTTGCTGGTCTTCCTTCAAATGTTACCTACCGGTATCATCATGGTATGGTTGCCCCAACCGACCAGGCTTTTAACGAATTAATTGATACCTATATACGAATTCCCAATGGCTGGGGATCGCTTGACGGTGCTCCGGATAACATTAAACGAATTATTGCCAATACCCATTTATCAGTTAATCCGGTTTATCCTTCCGATTTTTCTGAAGGATTTTATAATGGCGAATTGGACCTGATTAAACTCGACCTTGCCGAAATTGTGCACAAGGAATTTGGCAGCAACAGTACCTTTATTGGCATAAACGAAGCCATTGTTCCCAGGGCATTCAGTAGTGTAACCGGCCCCATTTATTTACAGCAGGGTTTCCGCAAGGTAATGACTGCCATTGAGCAGGCTGGATTACTTTCAGCGCTTAAAAGGCAAAACAGGGATTATATGTTTTTTGTAGAGTCTGATGCCAACTCACGGCTTGACTCTTCATTGGTTTATAACGAGACTACTGAAGATTTTTTCGTTTTTCTAATCAGCCCGGGATCAACTCCTCAACGTCTAACATTATCACTAAACGATTTGAGAATTTTGTTGATGAGCCATGTTGCCACACGGCAACCACAAGGTTTTGCCCGCAAAGAGTTTCTGCCCAATCTTTCAGGAAGTTATATTGTTGTGAATAATGAAACTGGCGAAATATCGGGAACTGCCCCCACAACCATCGGATATAAAGGGGGTACAACCGTTCAGGAATTTCCACGGGTATTAAGTTCAACTACCGATAACGGTACTACATATGAAATTAATAACTGGTTCAGTTTTTCAGCCACCAGCATCTATAACCGTATTCAGAGTTCCTTCCCTAAATTTCATGCACTGCTTCAGCAAGCCGGTCTTTCGTCTGATAAGGAATTCCGTTATAATTTTCTTTCTGATAGTGAATTTTATTCCATTTTTATTCCCAGTGGAGAAGCACTTGATGCGTTGGATGTTTCATCTATGACAAAAGAAGAACTGCAGAAACTGCTCATGCTTCATTTTGTTCAGGGAGAACTTATTTTTACCGACGGGAGTTCAACTCCCCGGTATTTTGAAACTACACGGATTGATGAAAAATCTACACCTTTTTCCACGGTGAATACACAGTTGTATGTTGAACCTGACATTGATGTTATCCGGTTCAAGGACAAAGAAGGAGCAATATTTACAGAAGTTGTAGAATCATCAAATACCAACATGCTTACAGGTATTAATTTGGGGGAGACTAACGATGTTTTCAGCAATATATTTAACAACGCAGTAATTCATGAAATTGACCGTGTGTTGGTATTCGGCGAAGTGGATACACAATAAACGAGGCAATACAATTTGTATAAAACCAAAGGTTTGTTATCAAGATGAAAAGAATCAGAACTATCCTAATTTTTATAGTTGCCCTTTGCAGTTATTTTACAACTCAGGCCCAGGAGAAAACCATCATCAGGGGACGGGTGCTCGACAAAGGTGACAAAACAACTATTATAGGTGCCAATATTGTAGAATACGATAGTGAAGAAAGGGTGGTAAACGGAACCATTACCAACGTAAACGGCGACTTTGTTTTACAACTGCAAGATCCAGCCAACACGGTGCGCGTGAGTGTAATCGGTTACAAAGCACAGGAAATTGAGGTAGATCCCTCCACCACAGTTGTTGTTGAACTTGAGACTTCGGATGTGGCTTTGGGAGAGGTAACAGTAACTGCCGAAGCCCGCTCCACAGGAGGATTAACCAATATTGAAGATCGCGACCGGGCATCATCATCTGTAAAAGTTGACCTAATGGATATGCAGGATGTGGGTGTGCTTTCAGCTGCCGATGCATTGCAGGGAAAAGTGAGCGGACTGGATATCATTAGTGCATCCGGCGACCCGGGATCAGGTTCGCAATTGGTTATCCGTGGATTAAGTTCTATGGGAAACAGCCAGCCGTTGATTGTAATTGACGGAATTCCGCAATTCAGGGTAACCACCGATTTCGACCTGAGTTCTGCCGATAGTGAAGACATAAGTAACCTGATTAATATTGCCTTGCAGGACATAAAATCCATAGAAGTGCTGAAAGATGCCGCTTCAACTGCAATCTACGGTTCACGTGGCGCCGACGGTGTTTTGCTTATCGAAACCAAAAAAGGACGAATGGGTAAAGTGCAGTTCGATTATCAATATAAATACAACCTGAACGTGCAGCCGCCTGCAATTCCCATGCTAAATGGTGACGAATACATTATGCTTCAGCTGGAAGAGTGGCATAACAGCCAGGGGGCTTTCGATATTCCCCCCGAAATTGCTTACGACCGCGACTATGCCGACTTTTACAACTACTCTGCAAATACCGACTGGTTAAAGGAAATTACACAAAATGGCGCCACCCACGATCACTATTTCAGTATTTCGGGTGGGGGTGAAAAAACCAGGTATTTTACTTCTTTCAGTTATGTAGATGAGGAAGGGACTACAATTAGCACACGGTCACGCAGGTTCTCATCACGTATTAATCTCGACTATTTTCTCTCGCGAAACCTCCTGTTTCAGGTGAAGTTTAATTATACCAACAACTTCCGCGACAACAATGTTTCCATTCAGGGAAGCCACTGGCGTGCCCGAAATGTAAGGGAAATGGCTTATATAAAAGCCCCCAATATGAGTGTTTGGGAACGCGACTTTAATGGACAATATACGGGGGAATATTTTAACCCGATAAATAGTTATCAGGGCGATGGAGTTACCTATTTTAACCCGGTTGCCGTGGCTCTGCTTGGCATGAACGACCAGGTTACCAACAGGCTTGAGAACACCTTTATGTTACAATACCGCATTAACGACTGGCTTACTTTCAGGGAAACCATTTCATTCCAGTATGAAGGTTCCAAATCGAAAAACTATTTGCCATACAATGCCATTGGTGCCGACTGGCTGCAATGGAATATAAACAAGGCCGAAGAGAGCAACAACCTGAGCAACTCCATTCGTACCGAAACCCAACTTGCATTTAGTTCACCCTTTCAAAATGAAGATCATAGCCTTTCGGGAGCATTAACCTGGCTAACCGATCAATCGGGGTATGAATGGATGAACCTTCAGGGTAATAAAACACCAAGCGTGGATATTCAGGATCCGGCAATCGATCCGCAGATAAACTGGATTGGTACCGGTTCTGGCCAAAACCGTCTGATTAGTGGCATGGGAAATATCAATTATAAATATAAAGACCGCTATTTGCTTCAAACCATTTTGCGTGCCGATGCCCACTCTTCGTTTGGGGTAAACAACCGCTGGGGTTTGTTTAAAGGATTATCGCTTGGCTGGAGATTCTCCGAAGAATCATTTCTGACTGGTGCTGAATTTTTGGGTGAAAGCATGGTAAGGCTGAGTTGGGGAGTTTCCGGACGACAGCCTTCAGACGTTTACGCCCGTTTCGCATCCTACGAATCAACAGGTACGGGTAGTTATATATTAAACCCGGCCATTGCTCCTTCAAGTATCCAGCTGAATAACCTGAGGTGGGAAACCATTACTTCTTATAATGCTGGATTAGAATTAAACCTTTTTAAAGAACGGCTTTATATTGAAGGCGATGTTTACCAGAAAGTTACGAATGATATTTTATTCGACCGGTATTTAATTCCGGTTTCCTCAGGCTACGATCAACTTAAATTTCTCAATGGCGGCGAAATGACCAACACCGGCTGGGAGCTTATGATAGACGGCAGGTTGGTACGCAGTAAAGACTGGTTTGTGTCGTTAAATTTTAATACTTCGCAAAATATAAACCGGTTTAACGAACTCCCGGAGAACTTTAATACCGAACGTTCTACTTCTATTGGGAACGGAGAATATCCGCAAATTGTAATGGAGGGCGAACCCATTGGATCCTTCTTCGGATTCAGGTACCTTGGTGTATTTTCCAGCGATGAGGATGCTCTGGCCCGCGATGCCGATGGTAACCTGTTACGCGATGGCGAAGGTAGAGCAATACCTCTTCAATATACAGATACCTATATTTTCAAAGGTGGAGACCCTCAGTACGAAGATGTGAACCACGACGGAAAAATTGACCTGAACGATGTGGTTTACATTGGTGACTCCAACCCCAATTTTATTGGCGGTTTTGGAACTACAGTCCGTTACAAAAATTTCGATTTTTCAGCAGGTTTCCATTACCGTCTTGGTTTCGATATTATTAACGGAATTGCTATGCAAACCGAAGGGATGAATAACAGGAACAACCAGAGTAAGGCTACTTTACGCCGCTGGCGTATTCAGGGGCAAGATGAAGAAGGCATGTTGCCACGTGCCTACATGAACCATCCGGCCAATAACCTCGGTTCTGACCGGTATGTGGAAAAGGGCGATTTTTTAAGGCTAAATAACATAAAAATTGGCTACGAACTAAGCAAAGATTTGTGTAATAAACTGGGAGTGCGCCGGGCCACGTTTGCTTTGAGCGCCCGCAAACTTTATACTTTTACCAACTATACCGGGCAAGACCCGGAAATTGGCCAGGATGCCAGTAACCCGTTTTGGATTGGTGTGGATGAGGCACGAACTCCTCCGCCACAGATTTATACATTCAGCATTGGAGTTGGATTTTAAAAATTGGATCGTATGAAATCAAAAATGAAATATTTTCTGCTTACCCTTTTGGTGTTTGTACAGTTTTCGTGTAACGACTGGCTGGAACTTATTCCGCCAAGCGGACTTATTCGAGATGAGTTCTGGAAATCGAAGGAAGATGTGGAAGCTGTATTGATGGCTGCTTACGAATCGTTTGGGGCTATGGATCGCAGTTTGTTTATGTATGGTGAGTTGCGCGCTGATTTGCTTCAGGGTGACTTTCAGCAATCAGATGGCGAGAGAAATATAATGGAAAGCAACATTTATCCGAACAACTCCTTTGCCAACTGGAATAATTTTTACAAGGTAATTAATTATTGTAACGAGGTGATTAAAAACGGGCCTGAGGTAAAAGAAATCGACAATACATTTACCGATTTCCAGCTCAGAAGCCTCTTGTCTGAAGCTTATTTTTTACGTAGCCTCAGCTATTTTTATCTGGTTCGGCTTTTCAAAGATGTTCCCCTTGTGCTCGAACCTTCGGAAAGTGATGACACTGATTTTTATTTGCCACAGTCCAATGAAGAAGTAGTTTTGGAACAGATTGTAAATGACCTGAATGCCAATCGTGATTTTGCTCCAACAGAAAGTTTTCCAACAATTATGGAAAACAAGGGAAGGGCATCGAAAGCTGCATTCGATGCATTGCTTGCCGATATTGCCCTTTGGCGTTTTCAGTACGAAGAAGCATTGACACATATTCAGAAAATTGAGCAAAATATTTTGTTCGAATTAATGCCCAGTTCCCGGTGGTTTCAGCTTTTTTATCCTGGAAATTCACTGGAAAGTATTTTCGAGTTTCAGTTTGACGGAAACCGGAACCAACGTAACGGAATGTTTGGGACAACCGAACAAAACGCAAACCAGTACGATCCCAGCCAAAAAGCAGTGGAAATGTTTGCCCGCGAATATTCCAAAGAAATTGTGCGGGGAGAAGGAGCTTCCATTGCCAAAATTGGCGATGATAACTATATTATCTGGAAATATGTTGGCCAATCAGCCGATGGTTTATCTGTACGAGCCGGTGCACAGCAATACAGCGCTAACTGGATTGTTTACCGTCTTGCCGATGTTTTGTTAATGAAAGCCGAAGCCCTTTCGCAGCTCGAAAGGTACACCGATGCGTTGTTTATAATCAATGAAATCCGGTCACGTGCAAACATTCAGCCTATTTCAATACCTTTTAATAAGGTTGCATTTGAAGATGCCATTTTACAGGAAAGAGCCCTTGAACTTGCGTTTGAGGGAAAACGCTGGTTTGATTTGCTGCGCATGGGAAGACGGAATAATTTCAGCCGAAAAGGGAAACTAATTGAGATTATTGTGAGCAATGTTCCTTCAACCCAAAAAAGAATTTTGTCGGCCAAGCTTACCAATCCGTTGGGATGGTACTTGCCGGTATTTGAAGATGAAATAGAAAGGAATAAAAAACTGGTGCAAAATCCTTATTATGATTTTTAAAATTTTGACCATGAAAAGACTAATATATATTTTTATTTTGTTGCTGGCCGCAGGAACTTTTTCGTGTGAAGATCCCATTAGGGAAGCAGCATTTGAAGATCTGGAAAGATTAACCATTTATGATTATTTGATGGATAATGAAGAGGATTTTTCCAGTTTTATTTCCATTCTTGAAAAAGGTGGCGTGTTAAAAACGCTCAGTGCCTATAATCCTAACGGTCTGGATTACACACTTTTTGCACCTGATAACGATGCCATGAACCGGTTTATTAATGAATCGGACCAGTTTTCATCGGTAAATGATATTTTGAACAACGAAGTTTATGCTGCCTCATTTAGTCGTTATCATATTGTTAATGAGGGAGTTCATTCCAATGAATTTCCGTTTGGAGCATTTTCAGAACCCACGCTTTCGGGCGATTTTCTTACTGTGAGTTTTATTATTGAAGCCGATACATCCTATTACAAAATTAATAACCAGGCATCTGTGAATAAACCAAATATAGAAACATCAAACGGTTTTGTTCATCACCTGGAAATGGCTCTTATTCCGATAACTTTTACAAGTTACGACTGGCTGGCTGCTAATCCTTCTTTTTCTATATTTAAACAGTCAGTTGACCTAACCGGGCTTCAGCCTCTTATTGATATTAACATGAAGGAGGAGGAAAACAAGCAGGCTGTTACGGTATTGGCAGTACCCGATTCCATTTATCAAAAAGCGGACATTTATTCTGTTAATGATTTGGCGGCAGTTATTAGTCCCGGCAGTTCAGACTATACCAGTGCATCGAACTTACTTTACAATTACATGGCTTACCATTTTTTAACCGGCAGTTACTTTTTAGATGATTTTGTAGATGAAAACACCAACTACAATACCTTGTCTGAAATTCCGCTAAATATTAACGGCAGGGGGCTCGAAATTGAAATTAATCCGGGTAAAGAAATGTTTGATACAATTGTTCATCAGCCTGGAGATACAACTTTTATCGATTATGTTGGAGTACTTTACGACGAAAGTAATGTGATTACACAAAGCGGCGCTATTCATTTTATCAACAGAATGATGAAGCAGCAACCTCCTTCACAGACAGATGTTACATACCAGTTTTACGAAGAATTATTAATAAACCAGTGGTATGATAATGGAAATGGAGAAGGAAGTTATTTAATTGAAGACCCTGAATTGTTAAATAATATTGAATATACAGGTTCTGATTTGTCTTATGAAATTATTAAAGAAGCGGCAGGGGAAAATATTACCAATGCCTGGAACAATGATTACCTTATTCTTGAAGGTGATTTTGTAATCAAATATACCACTCCGCAAATTGTTTCAGGCCGATATACTGTTTTTCTGGGTGCAGAGGCATTCAACAGTGAAAATGCACTGGTTGAAGTTTTTATTGACGGGAAAAAAATTGGCGGACTGGTTGATTTAACTGCAATTGGTTCAGAAGATAATCCATTCCAGCAAATCAGGCTCGGGAATGTTGATTTTAAAAGTTATGCAAGACATACCGTGGAAATCAGACCTTTAATACCGGGCCGGTTTTTATGGGACAATATACGTTTTGAAATACCTAATTAAAAAATTGAAAAAATGAAATTGAAATCAGGTATATATTCAGTGGTTTTCCTTTTAATGCTCTTTTCTTGTGAAAAAGAGTGGGAGAATCATTACAACACTTACGGGGATACCGTTGACCAGAATTTCTGGGAAGCAATGCAAGCCGATAGCAGGGTATCAGAATTTGTAAAAATTCTGAAAGAATTTCAATATGATACGCTGTTTCAAACCGATATGCCCTATACGGTTTTTGCACCTTCCAATGATGCGCTGGCACAGTTTTCAGGTATGGGCGCCATCGACACCATTTTACTGAACTACCATATTGCCACACATTTTATTCAATCGGGAAGTATTGCCGGTAAACGAAAAGTACAAACATTATCGAAAAAGTATGCACTGTTTGAAAGAGCCGGAAATAAAACCAGCCTTGATGGAATTGAACTTACTCAGGAAAGCCCGCTTTACCGTAACGGCAAATATTTTGTGCTTGGCCAAGTAGCAGAACCTCTGCCGAACCTCTACGAATATTTTGTAGTCAATAATCCGGTTTTAAAAGATTATATCGACAGCCAGGACTCCATTATTCTCGACAGAGAACGCAGTAAACCCATTGGTTTTGATGAATTTGGAAATACCATTTACGATTCTGTAAAAATTGTATTCAATAAATTTGAGGCAAAATATTTCCCGGTAAGCGCAGAGTTGAGGAATTTTTCAGCAACCATTGTTTTCCCCAAAAAAGATGATTACGAAAGTGCCCTTACCCAAATGGCCCTTGATATGAATATTCCTTCATATAATGATTTCAGCGATATTCCAATAGCCTGGCAGGAAGATGTTCTGGTACCTCATTTGCTTGACCAGGGAGTCTTTTTAAATATGCTGGAACCCGAAGAATTTATTTGGAAAACTGAGGAAGACACGCTTAAACTTCAGAATATTTTAGGCGACAGTATCCAGATTCTATATAAACCCATAGAAAAAACAATATGCAGCAACGGCTATGCATATAACTACGAAAGCTTCGAAATCCCTGATTCACTCTACTCCGGTTCTTCCAAATTTGAAGCCGAATGGTTGCTTGATGAAACAGGAATTAACCGATATGCATGGTACGATTTTGTAAATGTGAACACTTCACAAACCTTTTCACCTTTACAGGAGTTTATTGGTACAGCCTCAAACGACAGCATTGTCAGGGTGCTTTTCCCTAAAGGATTTTCAGGAACTTATTCTGTAGAATTTTATACCAAAAGTGTTTTTCCGAGAAAATATGCCATGGAAATTGCCACACATATGGATATTGGCGGAGTTTACGATATCTATGTAAATGATGTGTTGGTAAAAACTTTTGATTATTATGATTTTATCCGATATCGCGGTGTTATACCCAGTGTTATTCCGGGTAAAAGATACATTCCGAAAGGAAGGTTTAACAGTTTTGATATGGTGGTTGATAACATACCCGATTATAGCAGGGTTAAGGTGAAGATTGATTACAAAGGCCCAAGTACCGGATTATCAACAAACGGGTTGGTCATTGATTATATCGATTTTATTCCGTTTTAAATGATTTTTAAAATGATAAGAAAACCGGAAATATCGTTAAAAGAAAAGCGGGTGTTAAAAAAATTCGAGGTTAATAGTTTTTATACAAGATGAATAATAGTTTCAACATAGCATCTTTTTTTAATTGCTACAACAAATTGTTTGTAATGAACCGGAAAAAACCAGACAGTATGGTTGTGCCCTTTTATTCAGGATTTATATCCTTTGGGTCGGCTACCTGCAATAAGCAAGATTACAGCATGAATAACCAGGTATTTTATAATAAAATTTGGCGCTTATCTCTTTTGGGTTTGGTGCTGTTTATTTTTGGATTGAATTCAGTTCGTGCCCAGGACACAATTCTGGTTCGGGGTAAAGTACTGAACGAAAACAGTCAGCCTGTTTCCAACGTAGCTGTTGGTGTGGAGGGATCTTTTGAATTGCCTGCAATAACAAATGAAACTGGAGAATTCACTATCAGGGTATTGAATGGAAACGAGTGGTTAAATGTTTCACCTTCAAGTGGATATAAGGAAAAAAGAGTTTACCTGAATAACAGGACAGATATTACCATTTACCTGACCAGTTTTGATTTATCTGCTGGCGACGACCCCATTTCAGTACTTAATCAAACAAGGCTGAAAAGAAATATGATTTCTACCTTCTCCGTTTTAAATACCGAGCAAATTAAACAAACACCGGCATTAACTGTCGATCAGTTTATGCAGGGACGTGTTGCAGGGCTGCATGTTGTTAATCGGTCAGGTGATCCTGCCGGAGGAGCGGCTACCTTTTTGCGTGGCGTTAATTCTTTGAATGCTTCCAACGAACCTTTCTATGTTGTAGATGGCATTCCTGTTTCATCGAAAGGGGTTTTTGGTTCGAACCTCGATGGCTATTCTTACAATGCCCTGCTGTCGCTTAATAATCTCGATATTTCAAAAGTTACTGTAATTAAAGATCCGCTATTGCTTGCTGCTTACGGTTCCAAAGCTTCAAATGGTTTGGTTGTAATTGAAACACTCGATCCCAGTGCAACCCAAACAGTAATCGATCTCGACTTACGAAGCGGGTACTCCCTTGCGCCTACAAGCCAAATTCCGCAGCTTAATGCTCAGCAGCATAAAACACTGGCTAGCGAAGTCCTTTTTTCATCGGGAAAACAGGAAGAAATGATTAGGGCAGAATATCCCAATCTGTTTTTAAAACCTGCCAATGACCGTTGGATAGATTACCAGCACGATACAAAGTGGCAGGACATTATTTTTAATAATGCATTTTTCTCAAACTTGAATGTGAATGTAAAAGGTGGGGACGAAATTGCACGGTACGGTCTTTCTTTTGGATATATGAATGCAGATGGAATTATTAAAAATACAGGTTACGATGGATACAACCTCCGTTTTATCAGTCGTTTAAATATATTCCAGTGGCTGAAAATGAATGCAGGAGTTTCCATGAGTTATAACCTTTCAGAATTAAAGGAATCAGGAAAACTGTCGGCAACAAATCCAATTCTCACCAGCCTCGGTAAATCACCCATGTTAAATCCTTTTCAATACGATGAAGATGGATCTGAATTAAATACTTTGGCTCCGGTTGATGAACTGGGAGTTAGTAATCCGCAGGCTGTTATTGACAATTACGAAGCCAAAAACAGTAATTTTCATTTCATCTCCACCCTCGGATTTGAGGCCAGCCTGAAAGATAACCTGGTAATAAACTCCAATTTTGGTTTAACTTACAATGTGCTCAAGGAACTGATTTTTATGCCCAACCAGGGAATGGAAAGGTATTATAACAAAGAAGCCATCAATGTTTCCAAAGGAACCAACAACAGTTTAACCTCATTTTACAACAATACCTACCTGAAATATGAAAAAAGGTTTGGTAACGATCATCATCTGACCTCAAATACCGGGGTTAATATTTT
The DNA here is from genome assembly GCA_036350775.1 of Mariniphaga sp. GTDB lineage: Bacteria > Bacteroidota > Bacteroidia > Bacteroidales > Prolixibacteraceae > Mariniphaga. Next base: position 2,097 of record JAZBNQ010000481.1, on the reverse strand, counting down.
GACCAATGATTACGAATTTGACTGGGGATTAACAAAAAATGCCCACGAAAACGACCAATACCGCATGCTGCAGGATGGAACAAACAGTTTGCGCGAAATTGGAGGTGCCAATCGCAACTGGAACTGGCTGTCGTTTTATGAAAATGTAACCTACAGCTATAAAGACAGGTATCTGGCTTCGTTAACCTTATCGCTTGATGGTTCTTCCAGAGTTGGTGATAACGCCGCAAATACCATAAAAATTGGTGGTGCTCCATTTGGATTATTCTATGCCGGCGGTTTAGCCTGGAGGCTTTCAGGTGAGCCATTTTTAAACCAACAGGCCTGGATTGAAGAATTGAAACTCAGGGTTTCATACGGGAGAACCGGAAATGATGACATTGGTGAAGCTAATGCAACCGAATATTACAATGCAGTTAAATTTCGCGAAACAGTGGGATTATATCCCGCCCTTATTCCCAATGATGAATTGACTTATGAAACCGTTAATCAGTTAAATGGCGGATTTGACGTGGCCTTGTGGGGAAACCGGCTTGCTGCCAGCATCGATGTTTTCCAATCTGTAACTGAAAATATGCTAATTTATACTCCATTAAAAGCTTATTTTGGCTATGATTTCAGACCCGAAAACGGGGGAAAAATGCAAAATAATGGCATAGACCTAAGTATGTTTTTCCGGATAGTTGACAACCCGGCATTTAAATGGGATGTTCAAACATCTTTATCTACCGTCAAAAATGAAGTGCTCGAAATAAAAGGCGACCAACTGGTTACAGAAATGGAAGGCCTGCAAATTATAAATAAGCCCGGTGAGCAGGCGAACAGTTTTTACGGATACATTTTTGAAGGTGTTTACACTACAAATGATGAAGCCCAAAATACAGGATTGGTTAACGAAAGGCTGATTGCATACCAGGGCGGTGATGCCAGGTTTGCCGATTTATCGGGACCAAACGGAACACCTGATGGAATTATTAACGATTATGATAAAACAGTTTTAGGTTCTTCCATACCCGAACTGTTTGGTGGATTAAGTAATACGTTTACTTACAAACGTTGGGGTTTGAATACTTTCCTGCAGCTTGTTAAAGGGAACGAACTGTTTAATTACATCAGATTTAAGAATGAAAGCATGAGTGGGCTGGAAAACCAAAGCACTAATGTATTAAACAGGTGGCAGTACGATGGACATGAAACCAATGTTCCAAGAGCATTTTGGCAGGATCCGGTTGGTAATTCAGCATTTTCATCACGTTGGATTGAAGATGGTTCCTATTTCAGAGTGAAAAATATTTCATTAACCTATACCATACCCAACGAGTTTTTGGCATTCAGAAATGCGCAGTTTTACATTTCTGCCAGTAATGTGTTTACTGTTTCAAAATACCTGGGTTACGATCCTGAGTTTGCATACTCTCATGCTCAAATGGAGCAGGGAATTGATTATGGTTTAACGCCGCAGCCGAGGCAGTTTATTGTTGGTGTTAAATTGGGCTTATAACTTTTTATTTAGTTGAATTATGAGAAAATTGGGAAAATATACCAGAATCCTTCTTTTACTGTTTACTACTCTTTTTGTAGTATCATCGTGTAAAGACTTTTTAAATCCGGATCAGGAAATAAACATTACAAAAGATAAACTTTTCGATGACTGGTACGAATACCGTTCCATTGAAATGGGTCTTTACGGTCTGCAACAGGAACTGGTTGAACAACTTGTAATTTTGGGCGAGTTGAGGGGTGATTTGCTTACCATTACTGAAAATGCAGATGCCGATATGATTGAAATCTATAATTTCAATATTTCGAGAGAGAACAAATATGCTTCTCCAACCAACTTTTTTAAATTGATTTCTGCCAGCAACAATTTTATTAAAGTATTGGAAGAAAATCATCCGGATGTTTTAAATCCCAATGCCCCGGTAAGTAACTATGATAGGCTATACGGCGAAGCACTTTGTATGAGAGCATGGGCTTATTTTAATGCTGTTCGCATTTATGGCAGAGTTCCTTTTATTCACGAGTCGCTTACAACCATTGACGAAGTTGAAAGCTTTTTAAGCTCCACCGAACCTTATATTGATAGTGTTGATATTA
>JAZBNQ010000480.1:0-4050 GCA_036350775.1 Mariniphaga sp. | reverse complement strand
GCATAATCGTAGGCAAACGACATTCCAAAAGCAATATTTGTATGTTCGCCCACACGAATCGGGTAAATAAGTTTGTCGAGGAATTCAATAAATTTTCCGGAGATTAACTCCACAAGCGGTTCCAGGTTTTTGTGCAACTGCCTGGCTTCCGGTGAATCCCATTCCAGCAAAGCTTCATCGAGTTTCAGCAACCACGCCCAGCCATAAGTTCTTTCGTAGTTTTTGTTGTGTTCATCGTCGAAATATTCCACTTCTTTCAGAATATTTTCTTTTGTGATATTCTTTTTCAGTTTTTCCAAAATTTCATCACGAAATTCAAATTCCGGAAAGGTATTTAAAATGGTTACCAGCGTCCAGTGCCCGTGCACGGAAGAGTGCCAGTCGAAACACCCGTAAAATGCCGGATGCAGCTCCCGTGGCGGAGCGAGGTAAGTGTCGTCGCCCAGAACCTGTCCCGGTTTGTTGGGGTATTCCTGGTCGATACAATCATATGCAAAGTGGTAAAGGTACCTGACTTTTTTTTCATCGAAATTTAAAGAATTCTCAGATGCATTTTGGGCAAAAATACCTATACTGATGGGGAATAAAATAAGAAAAAAATACCTTTTCATAAACTTGTTTTTCGTAAAATACAATATTAGTGATGATTCTGTTTATTTTCAGATTTCTTCAGAAAAAGGTTTAAAATGCGAATTACACTTTTTTTAGTTTCCATTTTCCCCTTTTGAAAAGAATAAAGGCTATAACTGCTAAAAGACTTTCGGCGGTAACAATAGCAATACTTGCGCCTGCAAGTCCCATTTCAAGAGTTATGGCAAGCAAATAGGCTAATGGAATTTCCAGCAGCCAGAAGCAAATAAGGTTTATTTTTGTAGGTGTAAATGTATCGCCACTGCCGTTAAATCCTTGCACCAGAACCATTCCCAGCGCATAAAAAAGAAATCCAATACTTACGATACGCAAAGCCAATGTGCCATTTTCCAGTACGGCAGGTTCGTTAATAAAAAGACGGATAAAAAAATTGGGAAAAAGGACCAGAATTAATCCGATGAATCCCATAAATCCCATATTAACATACCCGGTTATCCAAACCGATTTTTCGGCCCGTTCCGGTTTTTGGGCTCCAAGGTTTTGACCTACCAGCGTTGCCGCTGCATTGCTAACACCCCACGCAGGGAGCAGGGCGAACAAAATAACCCGGATAGCAATGGTGTATCCGGCCAAAGCTTCGGGGCCACTCACTGCAATAATTCGCACAAGCAGAATCCAACTGGAAGTGGCAATAAGGTTCTGCATAATCCCTCCGCCTGAAATGTGAAGTAATTCCAGCATCACTTCAAGTTTTATTTTTATGCTTGCCAGGTATAATTTTATCCTGTGATTTCCCCTGAACAGCAGGTAAAACTGGTAAATTACTGCCAGTCCGCGACCAATGCCTGTTGCAATTGCAGCACCTGCCAAACCCAGCTCGGGGAATGGGCCAATACCAAAAATAAGCAAAGGATCGAGCACCAGGTTAATCAGGTTGGCAAACCAAACCACCCGCATGGAGATGGCTGCATCGCCCGAACTCCGGAAAACGGCGTTAATGATAAACAGCAGCATTACCACTGAATTGCTGCCGAAAATAATGGCCGGATAAAGTGCTCCTTCTTCTGCCATTTCAGGGGTGGCGCCCATCAGTAATAAAAATTCTTTGGCAAAAATAACCCCGGGTATCCCGATTAGCATCGAAACAAAAACACCAACCAGAATAGCCTGAAACGCAACTTCACCGGCTTCTTTTTTTCGTTTTTCCCCAATGCGGCGAGCCACAAGAGCAGTGGTGGCCATGCTTAGTCCGGCCCCAACCGCATAAACAATGGTCATTACCGATTCAGTAATGCCAACCGTTGCCACGGCTCCGGCACCCAGCTTCGAAACGAAAAAAATATCGACCACGGCAAAAATCGATTCCATTATCATTTCAAGTACCATGGGCACTGCCAGAATAAAAATGGCATGGCCCAGGCTTGTTTCAGTAAAATCACGCTCAGTTCCCGAAATGGATTCTTTGATATCCTTCCATAAAACTTTATAATCGATTGAAAATCTGCTGAATTTTGACAGTTTTCCTGTTTTTTGACCAGGCATGTTCTAAAAAATTAAAATGAATAAACTACGATTTGATACACTGTAACTTTCCCTGAAATTAAAACGGGAAATAAATGAACCGACGAATAATTGATGTGAGTTTCATCGCAGTAATTTTTGAATTCAGCACAACAAATATAGAGATTTATTTCAATGCGTCAGGTTTCTGCAAGCGAATTCAATATAATTTTGTTTCGCACTGAACCCTGCAGGTGTTCTCATGTTTAATATTTTGAAAGTTTGAAATGGTTATGAAATTTAGATATTTGTTTTTCGCTGCATTTGCAGTTTTACTGAGTTCCTGTAAACACCAGGTAAAGTTTCCAAAATTTGTAACAGAAAAAGTTGAACGTGAAAATGTAAAAATAATGGGTGATTTACCCCGTGAAAATAGTTTTCAGACTGAAAGTGTAGTTGATAAAAACGAATCACTGCCCGAATCGCTTTTGCAATATCAGCAACAATATGCAAAACGGAGCGAAACATTTGATATGAATTCATTTCAACAGGAATGGCAAAATTTTAAAGTGCAAAAGGATATCACAGACCTGGACGAGCAAAACCTGAAAAACTGGTTTGATGTTACCGGATTCCTGTTTCAGCTTACGGGAGATGAAATGTTTGCTGCAGAGCTTGAAAGAATTGTTTGGCTTAGTTTTGAAGGAATTGCTGCAGATGTTCCCGATTCTGTTTTTGAGCCATTTATTTTCACCAAAAATGTCGATCACATTCATCTTAACCTGTTTTTGCCTGCTGAAATCAGTTACGACCACACCCTTGGCGGGCATGTTAAAATTGTGCAGGAAACCAGTTTTCCCCAAAGCGGAAGTGTCCGGTTGAATTTCAGCATGGAAATTAAAAGATACATTGAAGTTTTTGTACGCATCCCAACTTGGGCAGAAGGGGCCACTGTGACAGTAAAGGGGGTAAAATATTTTACACAGCCGGGCGAATACTGCATTATTGCCAAAAAATGGAAAGAAGGCGATGTGGTTGAAATTGAATTCCCATTGAATAACCTCCCGGATTACTTGAAAAAATTAGTTTAAATCAGCATTTGGGAAGCACGTCCAAAATGGCCAGGCCACCCGATGATGTTTCGCGGTAATTGCTTTGTAAATCAATGCCTGTTTTGTACATGGTTTCCACTACATCGTCGAAACTGATACGGTGCCTGCCGTCAGACATCAATGCATACGTATTGTGCGATACTGCCCGCTCGGCAGCAAACGCATTGCGTTCGATACAGGGAATCTGCACAAGTCCGGCCACCGGATCGCAGGTCAGGCCCAGGTGGTGTTCAATCCCCATTTCAGCCGAATATTCAACCTGGTAAATGGTACCGCCCATGAGTTGTGTTGCTGCTCCTGACGCCATGGCGCATGCCGTGCCCACTTCGCCCTGGCACCCCACCTCGGCGCCCGAAATGCTGGCGTTGGTTTTTACAATGTTCCCGATTAATCCTGCTGTGGCAAGGGCTTTAATAATGGCAGGTTTGTCAACTTTGTAAACTTTTTTGAAATAATAGAGCACTGCCGGAAGCACGCCGCTTGCCCCGCAGGTAGGAGCAGCCACTATTTTTCCGCCCGAGGCATTTTCTTCTGAAACGGCCAGTGCATAAGAAAACAGTTGTGATCTGCGTTTGAACGGCGTGGCAAAATTCTGGCCTTTCAGGTTGAATGACTGGGCTTTTCTGGCCAGCTTCAGTTCACCCGGCAAAACACCATCTTTGTTTAAACCGTTTTTGATGGATGCTTCCATGGTTTCCCAAACCTCTTCCAGATAACTCCTGACATCAGTCGGTTCAAATTCGAAAACATACTCCCAAAACTGGTTTCCGTTCCGGTTGCACCAATCCAGGATTTCAGCCATTTTCCGATGCGGATAAATATCAGAAGTTTCGGTTTTAGTGAAATC
>JAZBNQ010000479.1:0-5176 GCA_036350775.1 Mariniphaga sp. | reverse complement strand
TTACCCTGTTTGTCAAGAACCAGGTGGGTAGGCACAACAGAAATTCCAAAAAATTTCATCACATTCTGGCTGTTTACATTCATCACATTTAATACTGAAATATTCACTTTTATGTCCGGAGCGTTTTTTATTTTTTCCAGTTCGGGTTCCATTTGTTTACAGGTGGTGCAACCGGAAGATTTGAATTGCAGCAAAGTAAATTCAAAATCTTCTCCGTTTTTGGTGTAGTTGAACAGCGAATCTACCCACTGTTCCCCAGAAAGAATTACTTCTGTTCCGGCCGATTCCTGCATTTTTTCAGAAATAAAATCATTCAGGTTATCCTTCAGAAAGAATCCTGCAAAAAGAAGTAAAACGAACAGGGTTAAAAGAATGACTGGAGTATTAAGTCTCTTCATTTTATCTTTGTTTTTGCTAAGCTACAATTTTCATTACCAAAGTTACTCTGTTTTTTCATTGCCTGTTGCAAGTCATTGTTGTAAACAGCCGGCACACAATCGAATTTCAGGCCTGATTTTCAGCCGTTCGAAAGCAATGGGTTTGTGACATTTCGTGCACAAGCCAAATTCTTTTTCGTGCACCACCTGCGAAATATTCTGAAGCTGGCTGACCCGGGTTTGCAGGTTGCGCAAACTGGCCTCGGCAATGCTTTTGTTTTGGATAGCATCCATGCGCGAAATACGGCCAACGGCATTATCGGGCGAAACGGGCGCTGTAAATTCCTTTAATTCCTTTATTTTTTTCGAAAGTTTTTGAATCTCCCGGTTGATGATTTCATGAATCTCCTTTAATTCTTCTGCGATCATTCCTGTAATTTATTCTACAAAACAGGAATAAATTTTAATAAAAAACAAACCTTGAGGGGATTAAAAAAGGCATCAGGAAAACTGTCAGTGATTATTTTCGATTTATACGAGTATTATTTTCTGAAACAAATCCATACCGGAACATTTACCTGTTTTGCTATTTTGCCAACGGCATCATCTGGAAATATGCTTTCAGCCGGATTTTGTTTTTTTCGGAACATCATTACAAGATCTGGCCTATTTCGATTTACAAATTTTGTTATTGTTTCGGCAAAATCTTTTCCTTCGAGAACATTGGTTTTAACTGATGCAGGCAAAAAGAGTTTTATTGCATTTTTTGCCCATGTTTCGCTTTTCAACTGCATATTTAAATAGTTTTTATCCTTAGTTGCACTCACCACATTTACCAAAGGTTCAAATTTGTCCATAACAAATTTAACGTTGGTAAACCGGGTTATTTCATCTTGGTCAAATTCAACAGGAAAAACTATTTTTTTCCAGTCGGTGTATTCTTTTTTGGGCGGTACAATTACTGCAATTGCCCCGGCTTTTTTTACTAAACTTAAAATTTCTTCAAGCGATTGAAATATAGTTCCGTCTGGTTCTTTGCTAATAACAAAAATAGTGGTTTTTTCATTGCCTGCCCTTTTTACAATCTCCTCTTCCACGGTATTTTCAACAATTACCCTGTTGACTTTTAAGGGGTAGTTTAACCGTGAGGCCTCGGCACTTAAAATTTTATCCATTTTTTTCCAGGCAATCCCTTTTTCTCGCTCCATAATTTCTTTTTGTGAAAATTTATTTCCGGGCGTAATAGATTGTGAATCAGACGCTGAACTGTATTTCCCCTGGTGCAATCTCGAATCGATGATGTGCAAAACATCGGTTTCGGTTTCAAATGCCCTGCCTACACGTAACCCGTAAGGAATTATCGTTTCCGAGTTGCTGTGTATGTCACTGATAATTATCGTTTTCATAGAATATTTATTTTTCTGCCATTTTTTGATTTTAAAAAATGCTTATTGCTGTTACATGTTGTTTAAAACAACTGCTATACCATTTCACACAATTGGTTATTAAAAGGATTTAATTCACTATCGTGCTCTATTGCTTGTAATTAAGAACTGGTAAGTTTGACGGCACCTGCGAAAGATTGTGGAACAGGCAGGAAAAAATGAGGAATTTATTCCACATTTTTAATATTCATGCCGGAATGCGTGAGTTGTATTTAAAATAATGTCGCATCTGCTGTGTTTTGCAATTGGCAGCTTATTGTTTATTTGAATTCCTGAAATACTGAAAATTAAGTACCCAAAATCTCAAAATGGAATGGTATTTTCAATTGTTTTAATCAGTAAAATTTAAAAAGTAGGCAATACGAATTTATTTAAAGATGGAAAAGCTGAATTTGGCGCAAAGATTAATCAAATCGCATCTGCTAAGCGGTACGATGGAGCCCGGAAATGACATCAGCCATGAAGTGCAAATGGAACGTTTCGAAAAACCCGGCAAATTGAAGATTGGTTAAGACAGTCAAACCTGTTCGGCAGGTAGCATGGGAATGCTGGCGATTGGAGCCGGCGGATTAAATAAAGCCTCTGCGACCACCTGTCCAAAAAGCAAAAAAAGCATTCTGCTGGAAAGTGGTCTTATAAATTTATTACAGCAAAAAACAGAATAACAATAAAATAGGAAATTATGCACAAATTAGTTCTTTTACGACACGGCGAAAGCCAATGGAATAAGGAAAACCTTTTTACCGGTTGGACCGATGTTGGACTTTCGGAAAAAGGCATTGAAGAGGCAAAAGAAGCAGGAAAAATTCTGGCCGAACACGATTACAAATTTGATTTTGCGTTTGTATCGTTGCTGAAACGGGCGCTGCAAACACTTTGGTACACGTTAGAAGTGATGGACCAGTTGTGGATTCCGTGGGCAAAATCGTGGCGGTTGAACGAGCGCCATTACGGAGGTTTGCAGGGGCTGAACAAAAAGGAGATGGCCAAAAAATATGGCGACGACCAGGTGCACCAGTGGCGGCGCAGCTACACGGTCCGCCCGCCGCAACTGGAGAAAAGTGACAAACGTTATCCGGGAAATGATCGGAAATACCACAATTTGCTGGAACAGGAACTTCCGCTGGGTGAAAGCCTGGAAGATACCGTTGAACGTTTTATACCTTATTGGAAAGGCATGATTGCCCCAACACTTCAGGCTGGCCGCCAGGTAATTATTGCAGCCCACGGAAACAGCCTGCGGGCACTGGTAAAACATTTGCAAAAGATTCCGGACGACGAAATTAATGCACTGGAAATTCCAACCGGAAAACCTCTTATTTACGAATTGGATGACAGCCTGTTATACCGAAACCATTATTATTTGTAATACGCCAAACAATTTTCCAAGATTCTGAATTTGCATTGCAAAACCTGCCAGGCTTATTGAATGTTGCCTTGCAGGTTTTTTTAATGAGCTCAATCATTTCTTATAGGTAAAACATTAACATATATCAATCCCGGTTTTTTCATTCAGAATTAATTCTATTTTTGAGAAAATTATTAATTCAACCATGAAAATAAAAACGAACCTTTTTCTGCTAACGTTTGCGCTAATTTTTAACCAGGGATGTACCCAAAAACAAAACAACTGGAATCAGTACACCGGCCCGAGCCGGGATGCAACCATCAAAAATGCTGAAATTTTTGATGTCTGGCCTGAAAATGGCCCTGCGGAACTTTGGTCGTTTCCGCTCGGTCCGGGTTATGGCGGAGCCAGTGTGTTTGGCGATGAGGTTTTTGTACTCGACCGGGTGAAAGGTGAAAAAGATATTTTGCGCTGCATCAACTTGAATACTGGTGATGAAAGGTGGAATTATGAATATGAAGCACCCGGTGAATTGCCTTATCCGGGCTCACGGGCAGTTCCAACGGTTGATGAAAATTACATCTGGAGTGTTGGTCCGCACGGGCATTTTTACTGTTTCGATAAAAAAAACCAACAACCGGTTTGGTCGCTGAATATTCTGGAAAAATTTGATGCTGAACTTCCAAACTGGGGCGTTTCACAATCGCCCTTAATTTATAATGAATTGGTAATAGTTGCACCACAGGGAAAAAATGCCGGGGTTGCCGCTTTTAATAAACTGACCGGAGAAATTGCCTGGAAAAGCCGTCCGCTGTCCGGCCATAATTTTCATGTTTCACCCATCGTTGCAAATTATGGAGGTGTCGATCAGGTTATCATGATTAGTCCTTACGACCGTAATGATTCCACCAAAACACATGAAGTAGTGGCCTTTGATGCAAACACAGGGAAGGAACTATGGGTTTACAACGGATTAAAATCTTTTGCTACCATCACTCCGCCAACTGTAATTGACGATACCCGGCTTTTACTCACCGACTGTTCTTACAACGGCAATTACAACCCGGTAACCATTTTACTGGAAATTACAAAAGTGAATCGCGAATTTCGCGTTGATGAACTTTTTTTAACCGAAGAGGCAGGGTGCAAAATGCATCCCGGAATTGTGGTTGACAATCATATTTACCTGAACACAAACGGACGTCCAAATCAGCTTGTTTGCCTTGATATGAGCGGAAACCAGGTTTGGGGGTCGGGTGATGCAGCTGGTTTTGAAATGGGTTCCATCATTTTGGTAAACGGAAAGTTCATTGCTCAGAACGGGAAAAACGGCGACATTCATTTGATTGAACCTTCTCCGGATGGTTACAGGGAACTCGGCAGGGCTTCGTATTTTAATTCAGGAAAAACCCAGGCATGGTCGCCGCTGGCATTCAGCCAGGGAAAACTGCTTGCCCGCGATTTGGAAAAATTGGTTTGTATCGATTTTACAAACTAAAACCTGAAGATTTGTTTGATGATTTGAATGACAACGAGAGTTGAAAGGCTGACCCCGCCAACAATCAGCCACTGAATTCCTGAAAGTGTTTCGAAGGATAAAACAGTGTGATGCAGCGCTATGAAATAGGCTGCAATAAGTACGTTACACAAATTCCGAACGCTATCCAGATGTATTTGTTTTTTACCACCTGGTTAACAAAGATATTTTCTTTCCACTCGCGCATGTTATACACGTGAAGCAGTTGCGACGGTGCCAGTGCCGGAAATCGGTGGATGATAAAAAAATCAGGAACACATTCCCTTTTGACAATTTTATGCAGGGGATGGAATTTTCAAATAAAGTGGCTGAGTTGGCTGAAGAAGAAGGCCACCACCCCGATGTTTGCATACACTACAAAGAGGTGGAGATAGAAATCAGTACCCACACCATTGGCGGCCTTTCAGAAAACGATTTTATCCTGGCAGCCAAAATCAACGATATTTAACTCATGCAAAAAATTAGGGCA
>JAZBNQ010000478.1:0-10348 GCA_036350775.1 Mariniphaga sp. | reverse complement strand
TTTAAATATGCCTGTAAACGTACCTGATAAATTACCTGCAATCGACATCCTTCTGAAGGAGAATATTTTTGTGATGGACGAAACACGAGCCGCTCACCAGGATATTCGTCCGCTGAAAATTATAATTCTCAATCTGATGCCTTTGAAAATTACGACAGAAACCGATTTGCTGCGACTGCTTTCCAATTCGCCATTGCAGATTGAAATCGATTTCATGAAAATTAAAGGACACAAACCGAAGAATACACCTTCGGAACACATGGAGCAATTCTATCGGAACTTTGATGACCTCAAACATTCAAAATACGATGGAATGATAATTACCGGTGCACCGGTAGAATTGCTGCCGTTTGAAGATGTTAACTACTGGGATGAAATGAAGGAGATACTCGACTGGGCGCAGCACAATGTATACTCCACTCTTTTTATTTGCTGGGCAGCACAGGCCGGGTTGTATCATTACTATGGAGTTCCGAAACATCTGCTACAACAAAAAATGTTTGGGGTATTTGAACATACCCATTCAAACTCACAGCTTCCTATTTTGCGGGGCTTTGACGATGTATTTTTTATGCCGCATTCACGTCACACCGAAATCCGGGCCGAAGATATTGAGAAAGTGGATGAATTGCAGATTATTTCCCAGTCGGAAGAAGCCGGAGTTGCCATTGTGAAAGCGAAAAAAGGAAGACAGCTTTTTATTACAGGCCACTCCGAATATTCGCGCCACACTCTCGACAGCGAATACAAACGTGACCTTCAGAAGAAACTTCCTATTCAGGTTCCTGTGAATTATTATCCGGGGGACGATGCCACAAAAACTCCTTTGATGCGCTGGGGATCGGCCGCCAATCTGTTATTTTCAAACTGGCTCAATTACTACGTTTATCAGGAAACACCCTATAATCTGGAAGAGATTTATTGATAAGACGAAGGGATTTTTTAGGGTATTCACCCGGTGACCCGAAGTCACAAGGTGAATTGGAGCATTTCGTTTTCCATTTTCGGTTATAAACTGTAATTTTGAATAAAATTGAAAAGATTGAACTATGAAAAAAATAGCAGTTGTTTTAGCAGGAAACGGCGTTTACGACGGAGCCGAAGTTCATGAATCAACATTAACGATGCTTGCCATTGCCCGCAAAGGAGCCAAATACCAATGTTTTGCGCCCGATGTGGAACAGGCGCATGTAGTAAACCACCTTACCGGTGATGAGATGGATGAAAAAAGGAATGTGCTGGTTGAAGCGGCCCGCATAGCCCGCGGCGATATCAAACCGCTTTCAGAATACAAAGCCGAAGATTTTGATGCCATTATTTTTCCCGGTGGATTTGGAGCAGCCAAAAATCTCTGCACGTTTGCATTCGACGGGGAAAACTGCACTGTGAATCCCGATGTGGAAAAAGCTGTACGCTCAACAGTTGTTGCTGAAAAACCTATCGGTGCATTGTGTATTTCACCGGTGTTTATAGCAAAAATTCTGGGCGATGTAAAAGTCACAATCGGACAGGATGAAGCAACACTTCAGGCCATAGAAAAAATGGGTGGAGTACACGAAAAAACCATGCATGGAGAAATTGTGGTCGACGAGAAATACAAAGTAATCACCACACCCTGCTATATGCTCGATTCTGCTATCGACCAGATTGCCGACGGTGCAGAAAAAGTGGTAGATACTATTCTGGAAATGGTTTAAGTTATTTTTGTGAATCAGGTTGTTCCCTATATCGATTTGCACACGCATCACGCGAAACCGGAGGAAAGCATTATTACAGTCCGGAATCTTTTTCCTGGTGAAAGTATTCCTGCTTTCAAGGGGCGGAATTTTTTTTCAGTGGGGCTACACCCCTGGGAAATTAAATCGGAGGAGGAAAATAACGAAAAACTGGTAATGCTGGAAGATGCGCTGGAATTCGATCATGTAATTTTTGTGGGAGAATGCGGGCTCGATAAAATTATCAAAACAGATTTTGAAGAACAAAAACGTGTTTTCAGGGCACAGGCATTTATGGCCGAAGAATTTAAAATCCCGCTGATTATTCATTGTGTAAAGGCGTATAACGAAGTAATTGAACTGCATAAAGAGATGCACCCCACTGTTCCGTGGATATTTCATGGTTACAGTGGCAATCGGGAGATTTCGGAACAACTAATAAAAAAAGAGATGCTCTTTTCATTTGGAAAAATTCTGTTTAACAAAAATGCCAAAGCATTGGATTCGCTTCGATTTTTACCCCCCAAATCAGTATTTTTTGAAACCGATGAATACAGCGGCAACGTTGAAGATATCTACAGTGAGGCCGCAGAAATTCTTGATATTCATATAGATAAGCTGAAGGAAATTGTTTGGGAGAATTTTAACCGGATTGAAAACGTCAACCTTTAAATTCAGAAAATAGTGTCAGATTGGTTAGACCGAACAAATTTACTGCTTGGCCCCGAGAAACTCGAAAAATTAAAAAATGCCAGTGTTTTGGTAGTGGGGCTGGGTGGAGTGGGGGCTTATGCGGCCGAAATGATTTGCAGGGCAGGTGTGGGTAAAATTACCATTGCCGACAGCGATGTGGTTGAAATATCTAACAGAAACCGCCAGCTAACAGCTTTAATCAGTACCACCGGACAACCCAAAACAGAAATTATCTCTAACCGGCTTCTCGATATCAATCCCGATTTGGAACTACATGTGGTTAATGAATTTATACGCGATGAAAAAGCAGTGGAACTGCTGAAAAGCCGGCCTTTCGATTATGTAGTGGATGCCATCGACACGCTGGCGCCCAAGGTTTTCCTGATTCACCACAGCTTAAATCTCGGAATAAAACTGGTAAGTTCCATGGGTGCCGGCGGAAAAATGGATCCCTCGAAAGTGGAAGTGGCCGACATTTCAAAATCATTCAACTGCAAACTGGCGCGGATGATTCGAAAACGACTGACAAAACTCGGGATTAAAAAAGGCTTCAAAGTAGTTTTTTCACCCGAAGAAGTCGACGAAAATGCAGTTCGTCTCGAAGAGGGACAAAATAAGAAGTCGGCTGTGGGAACAATTTCCTATATGCCCGCGGTTTTCGGATGTTTTGCTGCCAGCGTTGTAATCAGGGATTTAGCCGAATGAATAAGATTTTTGTGAAAGTTACAGCGATTTGTTTGTTTATTCCAATTTTAATTTAACTTTGCCCTGTGTATTTAAAGACAATATTGAACATTGTAACGGTTCGTTTGTCTGATAATTAACAAGTTGATCTTTTTTTGTTGAAATTTTTTGAAGGTATTCTGCAGCCGGGCACGGTTATCTTTCCATGTTTTTCACCACGATTTATTTTGGTTTCTGAAGATGTTAATTTCGGTATTCTGGTTTAGTCGCGATTGAAACAACGCCGGGACATTTCGTCCTTGTTGCTGAAACCTGTTTTATTAATTTAATATAGTTTTACAAATGAACATTTATGTTGGAAATCTTCCGTACAGCGTAGTTGAGGAAGATTTAAGAGAAATTTTTGAAGAGTATGGCGAAGTTTCGTCGGTTAAAATCATTAATGATAAACTGACCGGTAGAAGCAAAGGTTTTGGTTTCGTTGAAATGGATGATGACGATGAAGCCAAAAAAGCCATCGAAGAACTGAACAACGCTGATCTCAGCGGACGTAACATTAAAGTGAACGAATCGCGCCCGAGATCAAATGACTCCAGAGGTGGAGGTAACCGCAGAGGCGGTGGTGGTGGTTTTAACCGCGGAGGACGTTATTAATAACGAAAGTCTTATGCAAGGAAAAGTAAAATGGTACGATGCTGTTAAAGGTTTTGGATTTATTCATACCGAAGAAGACAAAGATATCTTTGTGCATCGTTCAGGAATTAAAGACGCCCAGTTTGGTCTCGAAACAGATCAGACAGTGGAGTTTGAAATTAAAGAAAGTGACCGGGGTCCCGTAGCTTTCAATGTAGAAGTAATCTAAAGGTTTTAGTTAAGAATATGAGGGTCTTGCCATGCAAGACCCTTTTTTTGTGCTTGTTTCTGTCATTTTGATTAGATTTGAAATCCCAACAGTTGTAGGGGTCGATAAAAACTTGTAGCTCGATGACAACCATTTCAATATCGAAGGAGATAAAAGAAAAAGTTCCGGAAATCAGGCTTTCCTGTATCGAATGCGATGTTTATGTTTTGGAAACCAATGATTTACTTTGGGACGAAATCCGAAAAAAAACCGATGAATTGTCGGCAGACTTAAAAACGGATCAAATCAGTAAAATCCCTGCCATAGCTGCTTCACGGAAAGCCTACAAAGCCTGTGGAAAGGATCCGGCACGCTATCGCCTCTCGGCCGAGGCTCTTTTGAGAAGGGTAGTTAAAAACAAGGGACTTTATCAGGTGAATAATGTGGTCGATGTACTGAATCTTGTTTCTATAACCTCAGGCTTTTCAATTGGTGGTTACGACTGTGAGAAAATAAAAGGTGAGGTTGAACTTGGCATTGGCACCGCTGCCGATCCTTACGAAGGTATCGGGCGTGGACGGATGAATATAGAATTTTTGCCCACATTCAGAGATGAAAAAGGAGCGTTTGGAACACCTACCAGTGATTCGGAAAGAACCGCTGTTTCAACCGCTACAAAACGTTTTTTAATGGTGATAATCGATTTTGGCGAAGGCGACTTGGATGCTGCCACAAAACTGGCAACTGATTACCTCGAGCGATTTGCCTTTGGCCGCAATTTCAAAATAAAAACAATTAAATAAATGCAAAAACTATGTGCGTTTTTATTGCGTCTCCTCGGCTGGAAAGTCAATGGATTTGTTGTGCCCGAGCCTAAATGTATAATTATTGGTGTGCCGCACACCAGCGCGTGGGATTTTGTTATTTCCTACCTTTTTTACACTTCGCTTGGTGGAAAAGCGAGTGTACTGGTAAAAAAGGAATTTTTTTTCTGGCCGGTAGGTTGGTTTGTTCGAAAAATGGGTGGCGTTCCCATCGACCGTTCCAAAGGAGCCAATGTAATCAGGCAAACGGTAAACCTTTTCAACACGTTGGACCATCTTCATCTGGCCATGACTCCTGAAGGAACCCGAAAACGTGTGGTACGGTGGAAAGCCGGTTTTCATACCATTGCAAAAATGGCTGATGTGCCGGTTTATCTAGGCAGTTTCGACTGGGGCAGAAAAGTGATTTCCATTTGGGAAAAATTTGAACTCACCGACGATGCCCAGGCTGATATCCGGCGCATGAAAGATTTCTACCGCGAAAAAGGCATTCAGGGAAAATTCCCGGAGAATTTTACTACGGAATATTAGCTTTCAATCTCCGTACCAGTTGATTTTCCGGGTAACGAACATGGTGAGACCAAGCACCACAAATAACCCGATACTGCCCACCAAAAGCGCGTAGGTTTCCAGTTGCATCAGTACAAAAATAAACCCGAATGAAAAAGTGAGTATCAGGGTTTGGATAATTGCATGAAGCCATTTTTTAAGGAAAGTGCGCGAATAAAGTAGAACCATTGCCAAAACCGAAACGGCAGAAATGAGGTAAGCAAGATTAAATCCGAGTTGTTCTGAAATGGAAAGCAGCAACAGGAAAAACACCAGAATCGCAAATCCCACTAAAATGTACTGAAACGGATGTACTTTTTGTTTGGTAATAATTTCGTTTAGAAAAAACGAAAGAAAAACAAACAGGATGATTAAAATGCCATATTTGGCAGCACGCAAACCCTTTTGGTAATGATCGGCAACGGTAACCAGTTTAACACCAAAATCGGATCCGGTGACCCGGTATTCGTCGTTTTTCCATTGCTGCGGAAAGTTACGGTTAAAGTTCAGTACTTTCCACTTTGCCGAGAAACCATCTTTAGTGATGGTGTGGTCAGTTGGTAAAAAGTTGCCTGCAAACCCCGGGTCGTTCCAGCTCGATTGCAATGTTACTTCGGTAGTTTCGCCCAACGGCGCAAATTGTAAAGATTCAGAACCTTTCAGGTGAAGAAAAAAATGAAAACCGGTTGGAAAATTTTGAGCAGTGAGGTTGCTGAGTGGCAATGAAATTCCGGTTGGCCCCAGCAATTGGTTTTCCATACCGGGAGTAAAAGCAAAAACGGAATCATTCCATGTAAAGGAAATACGGTCGCTGATTCCGCGTAAATCACTGATGGCAACCTGTATTTTGGCCTGTTCCCACAAAATATCTCCGGGCGGAATTTTCAATGCCTGAATTTCTGAATCATCAAATTTGCCCGTAAAATTTATTTCCGACTCATAAACCACGGTTTCGTAAATGCTTCGTTTTCGTTTTTCTGGTAATATTTTCCCTCTGATATTTAGGTTTTTGGGCAATATGTAACATTCACGAATAACTTCCGATACACCGCTTCCATTTTTTTCAATACTACGCTCGATGTACGGAATTGCAAGTACAGGCCCTCTAACGGTTTGGGCAAGCGACCACGTTTGCATAACCTCTTGTGAGCTTTTCTCGCCCGTGTTTTGGCGTTGCCCGATGAGGTCGATAATCATAAATTTAGGAACGAGCAAGGCCAGTGTTATAATCCCGATGATAAATACTTTAAGTGTAATTTGCCAGTTGACAGACTTGAGTTTGTTTTGCGATGATTTTTTTGATTCCATGTTTTTTTCTTTTTTACGTTAATCAAAGTGCTTTGAAATTCAAAGTAATTATATAAAAAAATTAGAGTTGTTTCAATATTTCTTCAAGGGCTTTCAAATGACTTTCGAATGCTCCGGTTCCCGAAGGAGTTATCTCATAGTTTGTAGTTGGCTTCCGGTTTTTAAACCGTTTAATTACAGAAATGTACCCGGCGGTTTCAAGCGACTTGAGATGACTCGCCAGATTTCCGTCGGTAACTTCGAGAACATCCTTCAGTTGATTAAACGAAGCCCGCGAATTCACCGATAAAATTGACATAATTCCCAAACGAGTCTTGTTGTCAAAAGCTTTGTTCAGATTTTGAAAACTTTTTTTCACGCTTTTAATTGTTTGATTTACGATCGTACCGGAAATACATTAACGTACCATAAATAATATGAATTACGCCAAAACCCAGCGCCCAGAAGAGTAATCCAAGGGAAGGAAATAAGGCTGCCAAAATGCCCAGTGAAACCTGAATTAATCCCATGAAAAAAATTTCCTGCCGGGTAAATTTGGCGGCGTTTATCAGTGCCAGTCCATAAAAAATAAGACAGCCAGGGGCCGCGATTTCGTATGTTCCTTTGAAAACAAATATCAATATGAATGCGCCTCCGGTAAATAGGGGAATAGCCAGATTAATCATCATTAATTTTGAACCCGGATTCCAGATTTTTGTTCCTTCCCTTTTTGCTTTGCGGTATGTAAGCAGAATTACCGTTAACAGGGATAGAACCAGTGTTATTGCAGCGATAATCATCAGATCAAACATCATGTTATCGCCCAATAACCAGCCAAATAATTGGTTTGTATAAATGATGCTTTCTGCTAGAAAAGCTCCCAGAATAGCATAAATCCCTACAAGGACTCCCGATAATCCGCTTAGTGACAGGAACCGGCTGGATTCTTCCATCATTTTTCGGATTTCTTTAATTTCAGCTAAGTAATTTTCCGTAGTTTTCATTTTAAAAAGTACTTTGAAATACAAAGTAAATAAATTTTCTTTATATTTTTTGATATTGCCGAATTATTTTTTTCAATTGAATGAAAAAAACAGGATATTGAGGATCTGATTTTTGTAAAAACTATTGTGCAGCTTTCTTCAACTCTTCTTTTTTAATTTGCCAGGCTTTTTCCAGTTCCTGCATTTTTTCCGGAAGTTGCTCTGCCAAATTATTAATTTCGGTGGCGTCTTCTTTCAGGTTGTACAATTCCCATGCTTCGTTGTTTGCCTTTACAATTTTGTAATCGCCTTTCCGGAACATGCGAAAACGGTCAGTCCAGCCCGACATAAAAAATTCAGGTTCTTCTCTTTTTCCGCCCAAAAGAATGGGCATAAGCGAACTCCCATGCAAAGGTTGTGGAGAAATTTCGTTCATTTTTTCCGGGTATTCCACTCCGGCAGCTTCCAGAAGGGTAGGAGCCACATCCACAATATGTCCCTGCTGGTGAGTGATTAAACCCGATTTCACTTTTTTCGGCCAACGCAAAATGAAATGGGTATTTGTGCCACCTTCGTGACCGAATTGTTTAAAAAACCTGAACGGCGTATTTCCGGCATTGGCCCATGCAGCACAAAGTGTCCGAAAACCTTCGGCCACTCCCGGCGGAAAGTCGAAATCACGGTTACTGTCATACGGGCACGATCCGTTATCCGACATGTAAATCACGATGGTGTTATCTGCAATTCCTTTATTGTCAAGATACTTCAGCAATCTCCCAATATTTTGATCCATGCGATCAACCATGGCCGCATAAACAGCCATTTCCAGATCCAGTTCGTCTTTTTCCTGTTCATCCAGCTCTTCCCATGGCCGGTACAGCGGGATTTTTTCCCGGCGTTCCTCGTCACCTTTTGGATGGCCTCTGAATTTATTGATGTTTGAACTGGGCGGACTCAGCTCAGTATTTTCAGGCAATAAACCGATTTTTTTCAGCCGTTCCATGCGTTCCTCCCGAATTTTGTCCCAGCCTTTTTTGTAGGTTCCGCGGTATTTGGCAATGTCTTCGGGCCGGGCCTGCAGCGGATAATGCGCGGCGCCATAGCCCATAAAAAGGAAAAACGGTTGCCCGTTACTTAATGGTTGTTCAAGCCAGCGCAGTGCATTGTCAGTTAATGCATCGGTTTTGAAAAACGGTTTTTGTTCGTGGTAAATTTTATCCACTCCAACCGTATCACCATTCAAAATAAAAGGATTAGACCATTTTTTTGAAGGCGGTTCGAAAAACTCACTCATCGCCCGAAAAGTAAGGGATTGGTCTGAAACATTTTTAGCGAAAACATGCTCCGGCGCCCAGTTCATCCAGTGTTCTTTTCCCGAGTGAATGATGTAATATCCTGAATTTCGGAGTAGCTGTGCAAAATTAACCGCATTTTTTCCACCTTCATACAATCCTGTAAATAAGGAAGAACGCGATGGTTCACACTTTGACATGTTGTAAAAATGTGCAAATCGGATTCCCTCTTCGGCCAGCCGGTCGATGTTGGGGGTTTTAATTTCGGAACCGAAAGCGCCCACATCGGAATAGCCAACATCGTCGCTTAAAATAAATATAATATTGGGCTTTTCTGCCGCTCTTTTTTCGGCAGTTTTTTCCTGAATTTTTACCCAGGCAAAAAAGGTTGCAAAAATGACAATTGTTATCAGGAAAAGGTAAAGGAATACTTGTTTCATTTTGAAAAATTTAGTCAGGAACGAAAATACGGTTCTTTACGGAAAATTCAAATAAGAAACTGGAACAAATCGGGTTTTTCGTTTAGGTATTCAAAAACAAAGTCATTTTCTTTCATTCGCTGAATCAGCCCGTTAAAATCCTCTTTTTTTTGCACTTCGATCCCGATAACTGCAGGCCCTTTTTCACGGCTGGTTTTTTTCGAATACTCAAAGTGTGTGATGTCGTCGGTGGGGCCGAGTACCAAATCTACAAACGTGCGTAATGCCCCGGCCCGCTGAGGAAAGCGCACAATGAAATAATGTTTAAGTCCTTCAAACAAAAGCGATCGTTCCTTTATTTCCTCCATCCGGGTAATGTCATTGTTGCTGCCGCTTACGATACACACCACATTTTTGCCTTTTATTTCATGTTTGAAGAGGTCGAGCGCTGCAATGGAAAGCGCACCTGCGGGTTCCATTACAATGGCGTCGTGGTTGTAAAGTTCAAGTATTTTAGTGCAAATCCGGCCTTCGGGAATGGTTACCATCTGGTCGATTACTTTTTTGCAAACCGAAAAAGAAATTTCACCCACTTTTTTCACCGCAGCCCCATCCACAAACTTATCGATTTCTGCCAGTTCCTCAACTTTTCCGGCTTCGAGCGATTTTTGCATGGAAGGTGCTCCGGCAGGTTCCACTCCAATAATTTTGGTTTGCGGACTCATTTGTTTGAAGTAAGCACCCACCCCGGCAATGAGTCCGCCACCACCTACCGGAATAAAAAGGTAATCGATGGGTTCTTTGGTATCCTGCAATATTTCGAGTCCTACCGTGGCCTGGCCTTCTATAATCTGTTCATCGTCAAACGGATGAATGAAAGCCATTCCCGATTGCCGGCAATCGCTCAATGCGGCGGCTTCTGCTGCATCGTATGTGTCGCCGGTTAAAACCACTTCCACATTTTCTTTTCCAAACATCTCTACCTGCCTGATTTTTTGCCTGGGCGTGGTGGCCGGCATATAAATTTTACCTTTTATTTTCAGTTTACTGCACGAATAGGC
>JAZBNQ010000477.1:0-2019 GCA_036350775.1 Mariniphaga sp. | reverse complement strand
TTCCGCTTTTTCTCCCTCATTGAGGGGAGATGTCAGCCTCTATGGCTGACAGAGGGGTGAAATAAAGAAAATTCGGTTTTCAGCGATTTATCTGAAATGAAGTTGGCGTAATACTCCTTGGCTCTGCCACGGGGATAGTCAACTTCAAGAATTTTCTTTATCTGGTCGTTTGAAAGTGCCAAATCCAGACCACGCTCAATATTTGATATTCCTTCGCTGATTTTTCCCTTTTCAATCAGGCACAATCCAATATATTCGTAAATACCTGGCAGACTTAGCAAATCATTTATTTCTTCTTTTATTGCCAGTGCATCGCTCAGGTAGTTTTCTGCTTTCTCATAGTTTTGGAAATAATATTCAATTTTTCCCAGGTATTTGTAGGCATTTGACAAACCATATTCTGAACCACTTTGTTTGTGATTATCAGGCACCTTGTTTATATTTTCGCGCGCTATTTCCAATTTTCCTGATTCGAGATTTAATAAACCAATTTGTTCAAAACAAATGGCTACACCATTGTACTTTCCATCCATGGCTGCCGTTTTCTGATACTTTTCCAAAGATTCACTGAAATATTCAAATGCTTTTTCCGGGAGTTTTAAGTCGGCATAAATCCGACCCAGCAAATAAGCTGCCCATGCATCACCCTCCGTAAAACCAGCTTTTTCATAATTCAGTTTTGATTTTATGATGTATTCAATACCCCTGTCGTATAAGCCATTTAATCTAAAAATGGTTCCCATCATAGAATAAGCAGAACCGGCATACTTATAATTCCCGGCTAACCTGCTTACCTGAATTGCCTCATTAAAAAGGTCAAGCGCATAAATACTTTCGCCCTTCCGCTGCTCTATAATTCCCTTCCGAAATAGAATTTCTCCTTTATACCAGTTTTCTCCAATTTCATTGGAAATTCTTAAAGCCTGGTTGTAAAAAGTCTCTGAAAGTCTGAGCTTATTGTGCGCAAAGTAGGTCCTTCCAAGTACAAAATATGCACGCATTTCCAGGTTCCCATTCCCGGTTTCAATGGCTGATTCAAGCGCAGCATTTGCCAACTCCAGGGCTTCATTTTCATTTATTTCATGAATTTGAAGCGCCAGATCAAGTTGAAGTAAAATTTTTTCAGGCCCGGTATTCGTCGCCAATGCTTCACGTAAACTATCAGCTTTTTGAGTTCCGGCAAGTTGCCCGGAACTTATTACAGGCAAAAGAAAGCACAGGTTGAAAAAAAACAACAAAAACCAGGACTGAATATTTTTATTCATTAATGGATTATCTTTCAAATGATTAGTTTATTATCCTCTATACAAAACTAACAGAATTTTCATTTTAACTTAAATTAAATAGCGTATCCTGAATATTTATAGCAATCGTAATACATTAATAATATGGGATTTACAAGAAAAGCACTAAATTGAAAACATCTCCTTTCCCAAATTCATTGAAAAAGTTTTAATTAATTTTGCTGAATTGAGGTATTTTTATCCCGGAAAAACCATTTATTAAAAAACGGTGTAAATCTAAAACAATGAATTACAAAAATTTAATTTTTTGCTCGTTATCCTTCTTAATTTCATCATTCCTGATAGCACAGCCCACCCAAATCGTTTTCCTTTCGGGCACCGACGCGGCCAATACAGTGGACTGGGATTTCTACTGCACCGACGGCCGCAACAGTGGCGAGTGGACAAAAATTCCCGTTCCTTCGAATTGGGAGTTGCAGGGTTTTGGAACATACAATTATGGCCACGACTGGCGCGATGAAAACAAAAAACTGGGCAAGGAACATGGTTTATACAAACATGAATTTGATGTTCCACGTGAATGGAAAGGTAAAACCATTAACATTGTTTTCGATGGTTCGATGACCGACACCGAATTGAAAATCAATGGGAAGCTGGCAGGTGAAATGCACCAGGGAGCGTTTTACCGGTTTAAATACGATATCAGCAAACTGCTGAAATACGGGCAAAACAACCTGCTTGAAGTGGACGTGGCCAAACACTCCTCCAACGAATC
>JAZBNQ010000476.1:0-3720 GCA_036350775.1 Mariniphaga sp. | reverse complement strand
GAAATGTGCAGTTTTTCGGCGATTTCCTGGTAGGTTAACGATTCAAAAATTGACAGTTCCAATACTTTCCGGCATTGGTCGGGCAGTTTTTTTACGGCCAGGTACAAACGGGCATACTGCTTTTGGTCGTCGAAAAACTTTTCGTCACCCGGCGCTTTAAAATCGTCCGCCAGGGGTTCGGTTAACAGTTTTTTCTTTCTGAAATGGTCGATGATGTGGTTGTGAAGTATCAGAAACAAATAATGCTTCACTGAATCATGGATGTCGATTCTTTTGCGGTTTTCCCAAAGTTTGATGAAGCAGTCGGAAACCAGCTCCTCGGCCAATCCTTCGTTACCGTTTGTGGATTTGGAGGCGTACAGATACATCTGGTGGAAGTATTTGTCGTGTAACTTCCTGAGGGCTTTTTTGTCGTTTTGTTTTATGTCCTTCCAAATGGTGCTGTCTTCCACAACTGGTTTGTTAGATTGAATAACATATAATCTGAAAAGCAAATATAATTTTATTTTCCGGATAGGGGTGTGCCTCAAAATACACTTTCACATTCCGTAATTCTTATTCATTAATCGATATTGAATGTTTACATTGGATATTTATTGTTGAAATATTTTAAATTTCAATTCCCAATTTAAAAACCGAAATCCCATCTTTTTTATTATGCGGTATAAGGGTTTTATAAAACAGCAGGTATTGTCTAATTTTCCCGGAACTACAGGATAATCGCTTATAAAATATTTCCTTAACTTAGGCCTTTCAATAAAAATCTGAACCGGTTAAAAATGAGGATTGCGACTATTTCGAAAAAACTGGATGCCCTGTATGAGTTCGATCGCGAACCGGTGAGTAAAAATTCACTTCAGGGAATTGGAAATTTTTTGGGAACCTATGCCGGCGAGCACGTGGCCGGAACCGAGTTTGTCATCGGGATGCTTTTTGTGGCTCATGGCGTGTCGGTTACCGATATGTTCCTGGGTGGTTTAATCGGCAATATTCTGGCTGTGATTAGCTGGGCGTTTATTACAGCCCCAATTGCGGTAAAGGTTCGTTTGTCGCTTTACTGGCAACTCAAAAAAATATGTGGGTCGGTTTTGGTTTTCCTGTATAATATTGTAAATGCCCTGATGTTTTGTTTCCTGGCCGGGGCTATGGTGGCAGTTTCAGCCACTGCAGTCGGTATTCCGTTTAATGTGGAAATGCCCACACTGAATGATTTGTATCCATCAAGTATTGGATGGGTAGTAACTGTTTTTGCCGTTGGCGCCGTAATTACAACATTTGCCATTCTTGGTTTTGAAAAGCTGGCACGGTTTTCCAAAGTGGCGGCACCCTGGATGTTTTTAATTTTTGTGGCGGCTGCTATTTCATCATTTCCGAGGTTGGGTGTTCAAACCGATTTAAGTAATTTTTGGGAAGTGGCCCGCACAAAAATCTGGACAGGAACTGCCTTGCCCGGGCAGTCGCAGTTTACATTATGGCATGTAATCTTTTTTACCTGGTTTGCCAACGCTGCCATGCATTTGGGAATGAGCGATCTTACTCTGTTTAGGTATGCAAAAAAGTGGCAGTACGGATTTGCTTCTGCCGTGGGAATGTTTCTCGGACATTATGTTGCCTGGATTTCGTCGGGTATTTTATATGCCGCCGCCACCAGCGATGCCCCCGGCGAAGTGGCTTACCAGGCGATTGGTATTGCCGGTGCACTATGTGTGATTGTGGCAGGCTGGACAACAGCCAATCCAACACTTTACAGGGCCGGACTGGCACTGCAGGTGGCTTCACCGGGCTGGAGCCGCTGGAAAGTGACTTTACTTGCCGGTTTAATTACCACGCTGGCTGCACTTTTTCCGGCGCTTGTTATGAAACTGCTTGACTTTGTGGCGCTTTACGGATTGGTGCTTATCCCAATGGGTGGAGTCATTTTTGCCGACTTCTACCTCATGAAAAAGTTTGGCCTGAAAGATTATTATGCTGAACGAATGAAAATTAATTTTAACTGGGCTGCCGGACTCACCTGGTTTATACTGCTTGCAGCGGCGCTTTTAATGAACCGGGTAGTAGGTGTTGAACTTTACTTCCTGCCTTTGCCTGCCTGGGTACTTGCAGTTGGATTGTTTATGTTGCTGAGTAAATTTTATCAGAAAAAAGCTGTGTTATGAAACAGATACTTCAATTTATATCACTGGTGGGGCTTTTGCTGACCATACTTCCACCGGTATTTTTCTTTTTGGGAAAAATAAGTCACCCCACACAGGATTTGCTCATGCTAATTGGGGCTATTGTCTGGTTTGGCAGTGCCGTTTTCTGGTTGGGAAGCAAGGTGAAAAATAAAGCGGTTTAGTTTTTTAATTACATGGCTTTGTGGGGTAAATGTTTAATTTTCAGCTCTTTTAGGGTTGAAGGGAACGGGTATTCGTTCAACCGTAATTTTCACTTAGGGCTATTATTGTTCAATCCTTTTTAGGATTTTTGCGTAGGAGTTGATGGGTGTTTAATTTGAAATTAAATGAGTTTAATAAAACTTCTTAAAATTGAATTTATTTACAGAAATAAATTGATATCATACGCTGCAGGATTCAGCAGCAATAGCCGCCAGTGCGGCCCGTGGATTAAGCAATACAGGCAGCCCGGAATCCGCAAGGTTCAACAACTATAGCCGCAGGTACAACCTGCAGGTTAAGCAGTGCTAACAACCCAGAACCCTGTAAGGGTTTAATAATAAAAACCGTAAGTGAAATATTTGACAAACATGGGAATGAAAATCAGAGCATTAGGGGTTTAGTAATATTTGCCGCATGTACAACCGACGAATTATGCAGAACAGACAGAGTAGAACCCGCAGGATTCAACAACAATAGCCGTAGATGCAACCTGCGGATAAAGTAACAGCAACAAACCGGAATCCGCCAGTTGGCAGGTTCAACATTATTGCTGATATTTAATTCAATTTTGGTAATATTACAAATCGATAAATGAATTAACCGGATTGTTGTATTATGAGATATTTTCAAAACGATAATTCCATTTTAAAGGAAGTTGAAACCCATATTTCAGAAAAATTGGGTGCAAATGTAAAAATCCATTCTTCGGATTCTTTGGGAGGCGGTTGCATAAATAACGCTTCAAAGATTGAAACAAGCGCAGGCACATTTTTTCTGAAATGGAACGGCAATTGCAACCCCGATATGTTTTTGCGAGAGGCAGAAAGCCTCGAAGAACTAAGGAAAGCAGCTAACGGGAAACTGGTTGTTCCGGAGGTTTTTGCTGCCAAAGAGGTGGATGCTTCTCCCGGATTTCTGGTGCTGGAATACCTTGAACCCGGTTATGCTTCAGGAAATTCAGATGAAATATTGGGTCGCGGACTGGCTGCCATACATCAATATACTGCTGATAAATTTGGGTTTTACCATGATAATTATTGCGGCAGCACATCACAAAATAACTCGCGAAAAACAAACTGGTCTGAATTTTTCAGGGAAAACCGACTTCGGTTTCTGCTCGATCTGATTCAAAAAGAAAGGCCGCTGCCGGCAGGGGATTTGCAAGTGTATGAGCAGTTGCTTAACAAAATCCCAAACCTTATACCAAAGAATGTTGAGCCTGCTTTAATTCACGGCGACTTATGGTCGGGAAACTACATGAACACATCAAACGGTCCTGCACTTATCGATCCGGCATCATATTATGCCGACCGCGAAATGGAAATGGGAATTATGACCCTAT
>JAZBNQ010000475.1:0-2989 GCA_036350775.1 Mariniphaga sp. | reverse complement strand
TATTTCAGGTGAAAAGAATCCGCAAAGTATTGGCACGGCCTGCCGGATAAGGTATTTTTACATAAACCGATAAAAAAATATGCTCGTCTGCATTGAAAATAGTTGGTGAAGATTTTACCAAGGCAATGCAAAAAAATAGCTGCCAACCCGAAAACCCGTAAGTGGCGGGCAAATTTGGAAGAGGCGTTTCATGCGAATTAAAAAAGAGTTGACAAAACTACAAAGAGAGACAGAAATAAAAATGTTTTGCACTGCATTGAAGAAATAAAAGATTTGGCAGGAATCCCATTTAACAGAGAACTGTCAGAGAAAAAACAAATGTTATTTTTAGGAATCGGGAAATTGAATCGTATTATCCGGTAAACGGAATGAAATAATGGTACTTCAGAGGACCTTTGGAGGATTTTTGCTCCAGTTCGGTTTTTTACCAGGAAACAGGTTTGTTGCTGATTAGCAGTGCCTGGCTCAACGGCATTTATTGGCTGTAAAAGCCGCCGGAGGAAGCGATGTTTCCAAAAAAAATCAGGGGCAATAAAAAAATGTCTTCAAGATGATATTATCCAGATGACATTAGCAATTGTATTTCAGTGAAATATATTGTAACTTACAGTATAAAAACCAAAATAGCAGGCCATGAAAAAGATGTTCTTTTTGATGCTCATCATTTCTATGTTTCTTAATTGTGATGAAATGGAAAAAAACTTTAACTACATTGAGGTTACAGTAACAGGTATTGCTCAGGTTGTTGTTTTTGATACTGAAAAAAACACAATGTATATGGATAAACCTGTAGCGGGTGAACCAGTAGAAATGAAACTTGTAAAAGCTGGTGGAGAACGAGTTGAGGAAACTGGGATTACAGGAGCAGATGGAAAAACTTCAATTACCGCAAAATTCAATTTATACAAGGAACAACCCATAGAATTTGTTGGAAAACCTGTTAATTATCCGGAGCAGGTAGCTTCCGTAAAGCTTACATGGGAGGAGGTTGACAAAACGGCTTTTGGCAATGGCATGGGAGAACCAAGAACTGCATCTCGTGAACTCATCCTTACTTTTGGCAAACCAATTACGAATTAGTAAATCTTTTGTTCAAAACTATAATTATATTTGGAACGCAACTAATAAAAAAACCAAATCTTCAGCGCTATGAAAAAATGTTGTTTGTTCACTTTTATCCTTTTCCTGTTCAATTTATCTTTTGGACAAAATACGTTCTATTTTATGGAGCACATGCCTCAGAAACAAACCTTTAATCCGGCTTTCATCCCCAAAGTCGATTTTTTTCTGAACTTGGCTGGCATAAATGGAATATCTGTAAATGCCTACAATAGTGGATTTAATTATAGTGAATTGGATGATTTTCTTGGCCAGTTAAATAAACCAGGATATAATCCCGATGAATTTATAGGATCAATTGGTGAAAGCAACAGGTTTAAATCGGAAGCCTGGGCGAATATTTTTGGTTTTGGATTCAAAATAAATGATATATCATTTTTTAGTGCACACATATCTTCAAATCACACATTAAACATCAATGCAGAATCGGATATAGTTTACCTTTTAACCGATTATAATGATATTGATGAAGTTAAATTTCCCGTTGTGGTGGATGGTGTTGATTTAATGATGAATACCTACATGAACATAGGGGTCAACTATTCACGAAAGTTGAATGAAAATTTGACAATAGGAATAAGTCCCAACATCAATTATTATTTTGCCGGAGTTAAAGCCAAAAACCTGAGTTATGTTGTTGATATTGAGTCTGAAGGTGAGTACGATTATAATAAATACACTGAAACATTTTCTGGCGAAGCCGTTTTGGGGTTGCCTGTTCAGATCAATCCAAATGCGATTTCAGGCGGTGAACTGGATTTGGAACAAGATATTTTGCCAGTTAACTGGGAAGAAGAACTAAGGATTTCAGATTTATTCAAAAACGGAAATTTTTCTGTGAACCTGGGAGCCACCTACCAGCTTAACAAATGGGATTTTTCAGCAAGTATTCTCAATCTTGGAACATCAGGATGGAAAAGAAATGCTTACCGTCTGGTTGGAAATAATGATGTCATCAGGGTTTATGAAGAAAAGGTGAAAATTGGAATCCCACCCAAAATCTACCTGGGTGCATCCCGTCAGTTTTCTCCCCGATGGAATTATGGTGTTGTGCTTGAAAATACTTTTTTCCCGGGTAAACCAATGGCAGCAGCTACCTTGTCGATGAACGGAGCAGTAGGAAGGATGCTTTCCACATCATTCAGTTATACCGCAGGATACAAGTTTGATAATATTGGATTGGGATTCAGGCTGCGGTTCTTTCCGGGAATGGACCTCTTTTTTGTTACTGATAATGTAATACAAGCGTTTAATTATAAAAAAGCCTACCGGATTTCGGGTGCTGTTGGGATTAATTTTGCCGTTGGAATAAAAAATTATTTGAATCCAACCGGGGAAAAAAGTCTGGAATCATCTGAAAATTGACAGGAGAATTGGATGTCAATAGTTTGTAAATGGCTTATAACTGGCTACTGTAAAAAATGATAACCTTTCTTTCATTTTAACAATCTAAATTTTGAAGTCGCAATTAACCCAAGCCCCACAATGCCAATCATAATTCTTGCAGAAACTGGAAAAACACCCAAAAACATCAAAACTGCACCAGAAATAGCTGTGATAATTCCTGCAATAAACTGAATGAGATTTACTGTTTTTTTCTCCATTTTTTTTTGAATTTCATTATACTACTGTCCTTTTAAAACTTTAATATGTAAGTTTCGCATCTAATATTCAAAGGTACATATCTTTTAAATATCAATCAGTTAAAATCAACAAATATGGTAATTGACAACTCCCGCGGCAGACTAGCTGAAATATCGAAAGTGTTGCTTTGAAAAGGTGTCTCACATGCATCAACACTATAAAGCTCAAATCTTGTAAATCCATATTTATTAAATTTCTTTTGGGCCAAACGAAGAAGTCCTGAACT
>JAZBNQ010000474.1:0-3022 GCA_036350775.1 Mariniphaga sp. | reverse complement strand
GGCGCTGGCTGGCACCAAAAAAGAAATCCGCTCCAAAGAAATGCCTTCCACATCCGCTAAAAACGGCGAATGCATTTTTTCTGAATAATTGAATTCATCCAGAATTTCAAGGTTTTCATTCAGCAAAACCACGTAATCATCGTCGTTGTTGAAGGAGGGAATCCGCGCCACCTGCTGAAAACATGCGCTGCATTTAATTTGGAAAAAGGGAAAAACGCCGCTGGTATCTTTTGTAATGGCTACATAAGTTTTAGGCGGAATGAGATAAATTTTTCCTGCCAAATCGTAAATCTGTTCCAACTGCAGGTCTTTATCGCGCGATGCCAGAAACAGTTTTCCAAGCGGTATTTCACGATTCGAATTGTTGTAAATCTCTACATAATCTTCACCAACGGTGAAAGGATTAAAAAGAATTTCATTCAAAATCAATTCACCAGGTTGGGCAGGTGGATAGTATTTTTCTTCGGCAGTCACCACCACCTCATCCAGAATCACCTTGTCGGCGGCATAGTGATTGGAAAGGTAACAGGTAATTTGAAGTGAATTTCCCTCCAGTCCTTCTGATGTTGCAATAGCAGAACCCCAGTTTCCTAAATTTTCGCTGCTTTCGGAAAATGGAATTTCTTCGCCTTCATCCAGCCTGTAAAAAGCTTTCAGGTATTTGTTTTCAATGTTGGCGCCACCGCCGGTTTCCGAGGCAACGAGTTCAATGTTCACCTTTTCAAAACCGGAAATATCAATCTGTTCCGAACGCCAGACTACTTCGCCATCGATATCGCAAACCTCGAATCTGCCACCGGAAGTTGAAACGGATTTGGCATAGTCATCTCCGTCGGTTAAATTCAGTTTGGTTTCATCAAAAATGAGGTACCAGTTGGTAATTCCCGAAAAATCAGATTCGATGGTATTATTCCCGCTTCCCCAAATTCCTTTTTCAGGTACAGAAAAACTTTCGCGCCAGATTTCCTGCCCAAAAACTGCATTAAACAGGCACAACTGAATGATTGTTAAGATTATTAGAATATTCCGGGTCATTTTTTAGCAATTCGTTGCAAAATAGTAATTTTACGGGAATTAATTTTCACTAAAAACAGAGTTTAATTAAAAAGAGTTACGTAATGAAAGTTGCAATTGTAGGAGCTAGCGGAGCTGTAGGACAGGAATTTCTCCGCGTACTTGAGGAGCGGAATTTTCCGCTGGATGAACTGGTGTTGTTCGGATCGGAACGAAGTGCCGGAAATGAATATGAATTCAGGGGAAAGAAACTCAAGGTAAAAGAATTGAAACACGGCGACGATTTTAAAGATATTGACATTGCCCTGACTTCGGCAGGTGCCGGAATTTCAAAGGAATATGCAACCACCATTACCAAACACGGTGCCATCATGATTGACAACTCCAGCGCATTTCGTTACGATGACGATGTACCGCTGGTAGTTCCGGAAGTAAATCCCGAGGACTCGAAAAACAGGCCGAGAAATATTATTGCAAATCCCAACTGCTCCACTATACAAATGGTGGTTGCGCTAAAACCTATCAACGATTTGTCGAAAATTAAACGGGTGCGCGTGGCTACTTACCAGGCAGCCAGCGGTGCAGGTGCACAGGGAATTGCCGAATTGGAACAGCAGGTTAAGCAAATTGCTTCAGGAGAAAAACCGACAATCAGTAAATTTCCATACCAATTGGCCATGAATATTATCCCGCACATTGATGTTTTCCTTGAAAACGATTACACCAAGGAAGAGATGAAAATGAACTGGGAAACCAAAAAAATTATGCATACCGATGCTGAAGTGAGTGCCACTTGTGTGCGTATTCCGGTAGCCCGGGCGCATTCTGAAGCCATTTGGGTTGAAACCGAACAATCACTAACTGTTGAGCAGGTAAAAGATGCTTTTGCAAAAACCGAAGGATTATCGGTTATTGACAATCCTGCCGAAAAACAGTATCCAATGCCACTTTTTGTTTCAGGAAAAGATGATGTTTATGTGGGCAGAATCCGTAAAGATATTACTGACCCAAACAGTATTACTTTCTGGTGCGTGGGCGACCAGATTAAAAAAGGAGCCGCCCTGAATGCCGTCCAGATTGCAGAATGGCTAACTAAGCAAGGTGAAGTGAAATAAACCGACCCGAGAATATATGACTATATAATGCCCGTTGTGCCGGGCATTATATATTTTTGCACAAAATATAACAACGCTCAAATCATGGATAATATTGGAAAAGTTGAAGTCAGGCAGTTGAATATCGGCGATTATGAAGAAATGTTTAAGTCGCTTCAGGAAGCTTATCCTGACTGGCCTGAAGACTACTGGGAGAAAAAAGACATCAGAAAACTGGTGAAAATTTTCCCTGAAGGCCAGTTTGCTGTTGTTGTTGACGATGTGGTTGTGGGATCGGCATTATCCATAATTGTGAAGTACGAATTGTTTGGCGACGACCATAACTACGAGGAAATTATTGGCAATTATACCTTTAATACACACAATCCGAAAGGAAATACACTTTACGGAATTGATGTTTTCATCCGTCCCGAATTTAGGGGAATGCGCCTGGGCCGCCGGCTATACGATGCCCGCAAAGAACTCTGCGAAAAGTTAAACCTGAAAGCCATTGTATTTGGGGGACGGATTCCCAATTACCACAAATATTCGGCAGAAATGTCGCCAAAGGAATACATTCAGAAAGTTAAGTATCAGGAAATAAATGATCCGGTGCTAAACTTTCAGCTTTCCAATGATTTTCATGTAAAAAAAGTATTGAAAGGATATATGCCCGGCGACAAAGAATCGAAAGATTATGCGGTTCTTTTGCAGTGGGACAACATTTATTACCAAAAAATTTCGGCCAAAGCCAGCGACTACAAATCGATTGTTCGGCTCGGACTGATTCAATGGCAAATGCGGCTTTACAAAAACATTGATGAACTTTTTACGCAGGTGGAATATTTTGTGGATGCCGTGGCCAGCTATAACGGCGATTTTGTGCTTTTCCCCGAGTATTTTAATGCGCCGCT
>JAZBNQ010000473.1:0-2598 GCA_036350775.1 Mariniphaga sp. | reverse complement strand
TAAAATATTTACACCAAGGTGATAATTAAAATGATGCGAGTTCCATACTATACCGCTAAAAATTATCAATATTAATAGTATGAAAAAGAAACCGGGAATTGGAAAAATGATCAGGGCGCCTTTTCTGTCCTCGATTATCGCTCCCATCATATTGGGAACCCTGCTTGCTGTTTACCTGAACGGCAGTATCGAGCTACTCAATTTTCTAATCGTATTAATTATCGGCATTGGTTTACATGTAGCAACCAATGTATATAACGACATATATGATACCATACAGGGAACAGACAAGGTGAATGTTCACCGGAATGAATCCAGTGGCGGTTCGGGGGTTTTACTTGATCATCCTGAACTAATGGGGAAAATGTTTTTTCTGGCCCGCACCGGATTGGTTGCAGCATTGGCAGGAACAATAGCTCTCATGCCACTTACAGATAAGGAATTATGGCCATATCTGTGGGGACTTTATTTGCTGTCTGCTTTTTTCAGTAAATATTATACAGCTCCGCCATTTAAACTGGCTTACAGGGGTTGGGGCGAAATAGCTGTATGGTTTGCTTTTGGACCCATGGCTATTCTTATAGCAACGGTTAGTCAGAACCTGGGATTGCATCCTTTGGTTTGGCTGTTGATGCCGGCTACGGGGCTTAGCACTTCATCCATTTTACTGGCAGGCCAGATGATTGATTTGGACGCAGATCGTGCGGGAGGTAAACATGGAGTTGCATCGCGGATGGGAACCCGCTTTACTTCAGTACTTTATCTTCTTGTGCAATCAGGGATTATTGTAAATGTCATTTTATTGTTCATCTTTTTCCCTGACAATTCGTGGCTTTTCCTTATTGCACTTATTCCTTACCTGCTTATTTTTCCGAAAGCTGCCGGTATTATTTTTAAAAATCATGACAACCCTGACCTGATAAAACAAGGCGCTAAACTAACGGTGCTTATCCATGTGGCATTTTCTTTTTTGCTTATTCTTGGGTTTGTGATATATATTCTTTTATGACAACTGAAGCTAATTGCTGTTTATTAAAAGAACCACGATAATAAAAGATAAAAAACGAAAGCTGTAACCGATCCCAACATATTTACCAGATCATTCGGAGTAATGGATTCCAATGATTTTCGTTTTTTAAAATAATTCATCTGAAGCATTTTGTCTTCCACAAAAGCTCCAAGCAGAGAATCTGCAAAGGTGGCAAAAAACGCCGCAATGCTGAGAATTGCTATTATATTCCAGTTGTAAAAGCCAAAAAACAGATAGTATGATAAGGATGAGATAATAGTGGCACCAGCTAATGCGGTTAAACTGCCATACAAAGAAATACCACCATTTGAGCCGGCTGGAACCGTTTTCATCTTCGACAAAGAAAAGCATCTTTTATTCAGCAAAGGACCAATCTCGCTGGCCCAGGTATCAGCAGTCACCGCAGCTACAAAAGCGATAAAAAACAGAATAAATATTTCATTTTTTGTAATTAAAAACAAAGCAGAGCTGATTACGGCCCATATTGTATTGGCAATAACCTGCCAGGCATTTCGGGTTGTGGAATTATTACCGGATTCTTTTCTTGTTTGGTGTATTTTGGTAAAAACGGCAGAACTCAAAAAGAAAAACAAAACGGTTAAAAGCCAGGGCCAGCCTGCAATTCCTGCAAGATAAAAACCCAGCAAAAAAGCAATAAAACTTCCCCGGCGGGTAAGAATATTGGATTTAAATAATAAAAAACATCCCGGCGCCAAAACAAGTAGTAGAATGGTTAAATAAAGGTAATCAGCCCCAAATTGATGAGTCAGAAAGAAAAACAGGGCAAGCCCGGCCGGAATAGTGAAATTGTCAGAACCCCGCATAGAGGCTGTTTCCAGAATAACTGCCCACAGTAAAGCAAAGAGAATATAAAAGAAATTTGAATTCAATGGATTGGGCAATAAAAAATAAAAAATCAAACAGGCAGAAACGGCGTATGCTGCAATTCCGTATATACTTTTCCGGTCATGGAAAGTCCGAATCCAGCCATTTCCCTTCTGTATCTGACCCACAAAATTTGCCAGTGTATCCGAAATGGAGAGCACTAACAAAGCTGATTGAAAATAATACAAAGGCAAATTATACAAAATTAAATAGGACGACAATATGCCAACGGGATAAAAAAGGGTGCCCATGCTTGCGTCTGTCGTTTTATGCAAAAGTCGGAATTTTTTATAATTGAAAGTCAGAAATGAGAAAGCAGTACCGGCTAAAACCAGGTACAGCAAAACATTCTTTTCCAGAATATTGCTAAGTATCCATATAATCAGACCGATAGAAAGATGAATAAGTTTCCTGATAATTAGTCCATTCTGATCTGTCATAATTCTTACTTTGGAGGTTTAAATTTATAATAATTATGCTAAAATTATTCATGCTCAGAAAGAATCAAGTTCATCAGCCGTAATCCATTTCACGTCATCAATCCCAAATACTAACTGGTATGATTGGGCAATTACGCGAATAAGCGCACAATCCGTTGAAAGCATAAATGACTCCATTTCAGGATGTCTTTTCAGATGCTCCCGGTAAGGCGCTTCATTCCCGGCTATAATTATTTCTTCAGT
>JAZBNQ010000472.1:0-5153 GCA_036350775.1 Mariniphaga sp. | reverse complement strand
GGAGCTGAAATTTATGACAACAAAGGCGAATTTCGTTATCCGTCTTACGTTCAGGATATTATGGGTCCTCTGTTTTTTGATTACGGATTTGGGCCTTTCCGTTGGGTTTGCACTTCTGGTAACCCGGAGGATTTGGCCAAAACCGATGAAATTGCTGCTGAAGTTTTAAGTGGACTGGCCGAAAAAGCACCGCTGGAAATCAAACTTCAAATGGAAGACAACCTGCACTGGATTAGGCAAGCCGGTTCAAATAACCTGGTAGTGGGATCGCAGGCACGAATTTTATATGCCGATTGTGCCGGAAGAATTCAAATTGCCCGGGCTTTTAACAACGCTATCCGCAGGGGAATTATTTCAGCACCTATTGTTTTGGGGCGCGATCATCACGATGTTTCGGGAACCGATTCGCCCTACCGTGAAACTTCCAATATTTACGACGGCTCGGCACTGACTGCCGACATGGCTGTGCAAAATTTTGTAGGCGACAGTTTCCGAGGGGCTACCTGGGTTTCATTACACAATGGTGGCGGAGTAGGGTGGGGTGAGGTTATTAACGGTGGTTTCGGTCTTACCATCGATGGTTCGGATGATGCTGAAAAGCGGCTGAAATTGATGCTGCACTGGGATGTAAACAACGGCATTGCCCGCAGAAGCTGGGCCCGGAACAAACCGGCACGGTTCGCTATTGAAAGGGCTATGAAAGAAAATCCGGAGTTAAAAGTGACTCTGGCAAATGAGGCGGATGAAAATTTGCTGGAAAGTTTATTCTGAAAAAATCATAGTATAAGGCCGGCTGATTTCCCTTCGGAGTTCGTCAATTCCAATATTCCGGCTTTTGCGAATGGTTTCGCGGCCGTCGAAAAATACAAGAATAGTGGGTGCGGCAAAAACCTGGTGCTGGCCGGCCACATCAGGCAACACATCTGATTTTACATAGGCCAGTTTTACCTGTGGAAATTCTTCCCCAATCAATTCTGCAACTTTGGGCTTCAGAACTTTGCAAACATTGCAGGCATCAGTGGAAAAATATCCCAGTAAGGCAGTTTCTTTCTGTTTTAGCTGGTTGAATTCTTCAAGAGATTGAATTTCTGTAAACATGTTTTGAGATTTAAAATTGTTGGGTACGAAGCATAACCAGCGTGCAGTTTTCAACGGTTTCAATGCCTGCAGAATCAAGTTTAGATTTGAATTCACCGTTTTCTGCACCGGGGTTGAAAATAACGCGCTGTGGTTTCAGGTTTAAAATATTATTGTAATACTCGGGTTGATGTTTGGCTCCCAAATACATGGTGACGGTATGAATTTTTTCTTCTTGGGGAAATTCGGTTTGAATGGGAACTCCGTGCACTTGTCCGGAACGTTTTGCAAGGGCTACCACGTTATGGTTATATTCCCGAAGCATTCGTATCGCTATATTGGAATAACGCTCAGGTTTGGCACTCGCACCAATTACAAGCGTTTTTTTATTGTTGTTTTCCATAGCTTTTACTTTTTTTCAACCAGAACAACCGCAAGTGCTGAAATACCTTCTTCCCTTCCTTCGAAACCCAGTTTTTCGGTGGTCGTCGCTTTTATTGAAATTTGTCCGGTTTCGATTCCAAGAACTTCAGCCATTACTTTTTTCATTTCCGTGGTAAACGGTTTCAGTTTGGGTTGCTGTGCACTTATTGTGGTATCGATGTTCACGATTTCAAAACCTGCATTTTTTATCAACGCATCAGTTTCTTTCAATAGAATTTTACTGTCAATGTTTTTGAATTTTTCAGAATTATCGGGGAAATGGGTACCGATGTCGCCCAAATTAACCGCACCAAGCAACGCATCGCAAATGGCATGTATTAAAACGTCGCCGTCGGAATGTGCCACAGTTCCTTTGCGGTGTGGAATTAAAATACCGCCCAACCACAAGGTTTCTCCCTCGGCAAGGCGGTGAACATCGTATCCCTGTCCGATTCGAAACATGATTTAACGTTGATTACTAAATGCTTCCACATCAAATGCCAGCGTAAAACGCAAGGTATTGGAAAGTGGATGATTTTGTTGTGTTGGCAACAAATATGAAAAATCAAGGGCAAAAACATTCATTTTAAACCCAGCCCCGAATGTCAGAAATTTTCTGTTTCCTTTATTTGCATGCTCATGAAAGTAGCCGGCACGCAGCGCAAACTGATTGTTGTACCAGTATTCAATCCCTGCCGATAGATTGATCTCCTGCAATTCTTCCTGAAAACCTCCCGGTGCATCGCCAAACGATGAAAAAATACCGGCAACAGTTGATTTATCTGAGCTGAAAAAATCTGTAATTACTTCTCCTTCCTGGTAAGTGGTTGTGTCTCTTGGAGGAGTAGGTACCAACAGTTTATTGGCTTCAAAAGAGAAAGAAAATTTATTGTACTGGTCAACTTCCATCGTATAGGCAGCACCTAATTTCAGGGTAGTTGGGATAAAATATGAAACGGCATCTTCAGTATAGGATATTTTACCCCCGATGTTTTGTATGTTGATACCTGCAGAAAAAATATTATCTCTCCGGTTGGCCCTGAATTCGTTAAAATAATAAAATGCAACATCAGCAGCATAAGTGTTTCCAGGCCTCGATTCCACACCACCAACCATTTGTCCGCCAGAAATATCGGAACGGATATAACGGATTGCCACTGATCCGGAAATAACTTCTGAAAGCAAACGGGAGTAACCGATATCAATAGCAAATTCATTGGGTATAATCTGAACACCTTCTACACCATATTCATCTGTTGTAGTTAACTGACCTAAATCAAAATATCGCAGAGAGCTGCTAACTGTCTGGATGTCATCAATTTTTTTATATCCTACCAGGTAGGCCAGGTTCATGTCGTCAATCAGGTTGCGTAACCAGGGTGAATAAGAAAGGCTCACTCCCATATCGCTTTCCATAAAAGGATACTTCGCCGGGTTCCAGTGTTGGGAACTTAAATCGGGAGTGGTTCCAACACCTGCATCACCTATACCGCCGGCCCTTGAATCGGGTGTAATGGAAAGAAAAGGAACTGCTGTTGTAATTGTGTTTGAACCAGTAATACTACCCTGACCAAAAGCATTTATTGCAAATAAAACAATTAGCCCTGAAACAAATATAAAACGTACTAATTTGATCATAACTCTTTAAAAATTGGCGTTGCAAATATAAGAATACTAAACGATGCAACAATTAAATATAAAATGAGAGAACGGTGGTTTTTCTGAAAAAGTACATTATAGTTTATAAAATCATCTGGCAATAATTAATTTTCCGGCATTTGTTGTAATTAATCCGTCTGAATTCTGCGCGGTAACCCGGTAAATATAAATGCCACTCCGCATTTGGATATTAGCTTCGCGCAAGTCCCACCGAACCGGGTTGCTTGTTGTTCCGTTTGAACCAACCTGCGTTGCAAAATAATCAATGCGGCTTCCGTTTAGGTCGAATATTTCAAAAATAACTTCGAAAGTGGCATCTGCCTGGTTGTGATCGAAAGTGAAAAAAGTGTAATCAGAAGCTGGATTTGGATAGTTGGTTACCTGTGATATCACAAATTCGCCGGTCACCTCAAAATCAATTTCAACTTCGGTTGAGTTATTGGCTACATCCCACGCCTTAAGTTTTAAATTGTGTTTTCCAACCGGAAGATCCTTCATAGGAAAATTTATTGTTCCGTTGGAAAAATCGCCGGCATTTGCCTGGTAAAAATTATTAAGTACCATCACTTTTGAATAATCGTTATTTAAAACTGCTGTAATGTCGTGCCCAATTCCGGAACCGGCTGTATTTATACCATTTTCATCGGACAAATAGGCCAGCAGTGTTGGATTTTTACTCACTCTGTCACCCGAAACGAAATCGGGAGAATCGAGAAAAACTTCAATTTCAGGGCCTTTATTATCTGTAATTTCAGATCCCGGGCCGCCAATCATAAAATTATCGAAAACTCCATGGGCGTCAACTATCTCATTATTTGCATAATAAATAATTTTTCCTTTTCC
Source organism: Mariniphaga sp. (assembly GCA_036350775.1). Taxonomy (GTDB): domain Bacteria; phylum Bacteroidota; class Bacteroidia; order Bacteroidales; family Prolixibacteraceae; genus Mariniphaga. The sequence continues at coordinate 1,151 of JAZBNQ010000472.1, read as the reverse complement.
CAGGCTGTATGAAATATCTTTTGGAATGACAAAACTAAAAGAGAAATCACCGTTTTTAACCTCGGCAATTCCTTTGTAAATAATGTTTTCCTGAACTTTAAAATTCATGGGATTTTGTCCGGAATTGCCCATGGTTTTCATCATAACAGCCTTATCAAAAACTGTTGGAGTTATTTCACCTGAAAAATTATTGAGTTTATTTCCTGATTCATCTCCTACAAATCCGGTAACAGTAACGGCCTGCATAGCGCCAATTGTGTCAACAGATTGCCTGGCATCATTTCCGTTGATTGCAGTTGTGTAAATCCTGTGTCGCGGATAAGTAAGTTTCAGTGCCGGATCTGCCAGCAGACTGAAATTTCTTTTGTTGATGGTATTTATGGTGTTTGTTTTTGCCAGCCGCATAATGTCGCCCATTCGGTAATGTTCGCCATTGCTATTTTTTTTGAAAACAAAATTATAGAAACTACGGCTTAACAAGAAGTTGGAATAGGCAAATACAAGTCGTGTTGTTGAAAAAAGACCGATTCCACCCCCGTTAGAATTAAAAAGGACATATTCACCCGCTGAAGTGTCATCGGCGTCGAACCGGCTGAATTCACAGGTGGCCGTAACGAAAATAAAAAGACGCTGACTGTTCGACCAGGAATTAATGTGGCTGATATCCAAAACTTTTTCGTCGGCCAGAAATCGTTCGTTTGCATGTCCCACGTAATTCAAAACCAACACACCATCTTTTACCCGCTGATTGATTGCATTGGTAACTTCAGGGTAACTTTCGCCCCCCGGTCCGGTAATCTGCTGGTACGAATCGAAATATATTTTATCGGTTATAAATTCACCATGATTCTCATTGAGATAATTTGCAAGTTTCTCGGAATCAGACATGTGTAAATTCCCATCTTCATCGTCGGCAATAAAACTTATTATATTTCGCCAATTGCCTAAAGCTTGCTGATTGTAGTAATCTTTTACCTTTTTAATTGCTATTTCGGCCTGAAAGATTGTTGACGCCGGGATTCGGCCTATTCCCAAATCAATAGCACCGCTATAAACACTCTCGCCGGCATCGAGCATCACAAAGTAATCGTCGGTAACAAATGAATAAACCGGATTTAGCGAATTTTCAGACTGAAAAGTAGGGATGAAAG
>JAZBNQ010000471.1:0-2025 GCA_036350775.1 Mariniphaga sp. | reverse complement strand
CTTTTTACAATATTCCGTGTCGATGTGGTCGTAGCCGATGGTAGCAGTGGCAATGAATTTCACTTTTGAACCTTCCAGTAACTCCTGGTTGCATTTGGTGCGGGTGCGGGTAATAAGGACATCGGCATCTTTCACTACCTCCTTTGTAGTTTTATTTCCCGGCAGATAAATCACTTCGGCAAACGGTTCAAATGCCCCGCGGATGTATGGTATTTTGTTGTCGATGATTATCTTCATTTAAATCATTGATTTGATGTGAATTGTTGAGATTCATTGAGATTGATTGAGATTTGTAGTGATTCATAGTGATTTATAGTGGTTCCAGTATTTCATTTGTTTTTCGACATAAGCGTTGAAATATAATTATTGAGTTTTACTCCTAACCGTTCCAGCTTTTGGATTTCGAAATTGAAAAATTCTTCGGTAATGATACTTCTGTTTTTGGCTTTTGTCAGCCATGTTTTCGTTTCGGACAGGGAACCACGCGAATAGAACATGAAATTTTTCCGGTCATTGTAATGGTATCTTCCATATCCTTCGGAGATGTTTGCAGCAATAGAATCGGAACTTCTAATAATTTGCTGACCAACTGAGTATTTAGCTAAATTTTCCCAATCAACAACTGAGAACCATACGTCGTCGCCAATTTCCATGGCAATCTGGTAAATTTCCATATCTTCGAGTTTCATAATTTGTAATTTTTATGGTATTAATTCCCTAATTTATAAAATATTAGCCAATTTTTTTTCAGTCGATTGCGATTAATCACAGTAAATCTCCATCTAATCCCCATTCAATCTCCACCTAATCTCCATAATACCCCTTCACCATCTCATCCAGCACCCAACTCGTTCTCGCAGCAGAAACTCCGGTGCTCACGCACTTTCCTTCGCCACGCAATTCACTAACTACCTGCTTCACCAGATTTTGCTGAATATGTTCCGGATTGTCGAATCCCATTTCAATGACTCCTTCCGGGGATGTAAATTTCACGTTTTCATGGGTAAAACAAGGCAACACAATTTCGCCTTTGGTACCGGTAATCACAATTTCATCGGTTTCTGTGGATTGGTCAGCTACAAAACACCAACTGCCGGAGCCGGTGATTCCTGATTCGTGTTTCCAGGTTCCCACAACCGTATCTTCAGCGGGGTAGAGACCTGCCTTGTTGGTTGCCAATCCCGAGACTTCGGTTACCGGGCCGAACAAAAAATCGAGGTAATCGAGCTGGTGCGAAGCCAAATCGAAAAAATAACCCCCGCCACTGATTTCAGGATGAACATGCCAGCCTTGCTCTTCTTTTGCCAGGTCGTTTGCCCTGGGTGGTTTGTGCAGTTTAATGTTAACAACCAAAGGTTTTCCGATAGCACCCGTTTCAACCATTTCCTTCACCTTTAAAAAAGCCGGAAGAGCCCTTCGGTAATAAGCCACAAAAAGTGGCATTCCGGTTTCTTCCGAAACTTTCAGCATTTCCTGGCATTTGGCAAAATTTTTTGCCATGGGTTTTTCCACATAAACCGGTTTGCCGGCACGCATCACTTCAATGGCATACCGCGCATGTGAATCGGGTGGGGTAGCCACATAAACCGCATCCACTTCCGGGTCGTTGATCAATTCCGATGCATTGGAATAAAACTTTGGAACGTTGTGTCGTTTGGCGTAATCTGCTGCTTTTTCAGCATTTCGCCGCATAACAGCCACCAATTCAGAGTTTCCGGTTTTGTAAAAAGCCGGACCGCTTTTCATTTCGGTCACATTACCTACTCCGATTATTCCCCAACGAACGGTTTCGAATTTTTTCATTCTGTTTGTTTTTTTACCTTTTTTGTCATCAGTCAATAGTCATCGGTCATTTGGAAGAATTCTATATATGTTTCTAATGTCTGTGAACCAGTGACAAATGACCAGTGACTAATATTCAAACCTGTCTTTATACGCCCAAAGTCCGATTGCCGGATTGGAAATGTAGAAAATCTCCTCGCCGTCAGGCATTGTGTTGAATCCGTCTTTCAGTGTTGAAGGATT
>JAZBNQ010000470.1:0-5031 GCA_036350775.1 Mariniphaga sp. | reverse complement strand
CTCCTGCGAAGTGTAAAACCTGCCCGACATTTCAATGGCTTTAGTTGGACAGCCATCTGCACATTTTCCGCATAAATTGCAAAGATTCCAGTTAGTGACTATTCCATTGGAAGTCAGCATCAACGCATTATTCGGACAAATTTCGATACAATCGCGGGCACCGATGCATCGGCTTGCCGTATAAAATTTTTGCTGCGCGGGCGACTGGCATTCCGGATTGTGGCACCACCGGCATGAAAGTGGACAGCCTTTAAAAAATACCGTTATTCGAATTCCGGGTCCGTCGTTTATGGCGTAGCGTTTTATGTCGAAAATGAGTGGAATCATCTTTTAGTTATGAGATGCGAATTTTGAAAAGAAATTCCAAAAAGCAAGTTCCAAAAACCAAATAAATTCCAAAAACCAGAATTCAAATTCCAATCAAAAGATATAATGAAATGTTTGGAGCTTGGATTGATTGATTTTTGATAATTATTTGTGATTTGATTTTTGAGATTTGGAATTTCCTTTTCATTCATAATCAGGCCTGATAATCTAAATAATTTCATTCTCCGTCCGTGCAATAATTTCCTCCTGCAAATCTTCGTTCATGTGATTGAAATAATCGCTGTACCCGGCCATGCGCACCATCAAATCGCGGTATTCTTCCGGATTTTCCTGCGCTGCCCGCAAGGTGGCCGTGTCCACAATATTAAACTGAACGTGGTGCCCACCCAGCGTAAAATAGCTGCGAATGAGGTGCCCCAGTTTCTCCACATCTTTTTCCCGCTTCAGCAGCGACGGCACAAATCGCAGGTTCAGCAGCGTTCCGCCCGATTTGGTTTGGTCGAGTTTGGCCAGTGAGCGCACTACCGCAGTTGGCCCGTTCGTGTCAGCGCCATGCGAGGGCGAAGTTCCGTCGGAGATGGGTTTTCCGGCAAGCCGCCCGTTTGGCGATGCACCCAAAACCTTCCCAAAATAAACATGGCAGGTAGTGGAAAGCATATTCACATGGTACGTTTCCCCTTTGATGTTTGGTTTTCCATCGATGGCGGCCAGCAAATCGTTGTACACACGCACAGCAATTTGATCGGCATATTCATCATCGTTTCCAAAAAACGGAGTCCGGTTCAAAATAAATTGCCGCAACCGTTCGTCGCCTTCGAAATTTTTATTTAATGCGGTTAACAGCTCGCCCATTTCAAAATTTTGCTCTTCAAAAATATGCTTTTTAAATACCGCCAGACTGTCGGTTACGGTTCCCAAACCGGTGCACTGAATGTAGCTGGTATTGTAGCGCGGTCCGCCATTGTAGTAATCTTTTCCTTTTGAAATGCAGTCGTCAATAACCACCGAAAGAAATGGCGCCGGTGCATATTTCGCAAACATCCGGTCGATGTAATTGCTCACCCTTATTTTCTGTTCCACCACAAAATTAAGTTGTTTTAAAAATGCCTGGTAAAGCTCTTCAAAACTATTAAAGTCTGCAGGATTTCCTGTTTCGATGCCTGCCCTTTTACCAGTGAGCGGATCGAAGCCGTTATTCATAGTAATTTCCAAGATTTTAGGTACATTCAGATAACCGGTCAGCAGAAACGCTTCTTTCCCAAATGCGCCCACCTCAATACAACCGGAACACCCGCCTTCACGCGCATCCTGCAACGGTTTTCCCTGCCGGAGCAATTCTTGCACATATACATCCGGATTAAAAACCGAAGGGAAACCGTGCCCGCGGCGAATCACTTTAACGGCAGCATTCAAAAACTTATCGGGCGTTTTGGCGCTGATGTGCACCGAATTTCCCGGTTGCAAAATATGAAGTTCTTCGGCCACTTCAAGCAATAAATACGAAACTTCGTTTACCGCATCGGAACCATCGGGCTGAATGCCTCCAATATTGATGTTGGTAAAATCGTTGTAAGTGCCGCTTTCCCGGGCCGTAATTCCAACTTTTGGTGGCGCCGGATGGTTATTTACTTTTATCCAGAAACAACTTAAAAGTTCTTTGGCTTTGCTACGGGTAAGTTTTCCTTCTGCCAAATCGTTTTCGAAAAACGGCCGAAGGTGCTGGTCGAAATGGCCCGGATTCATGGCATCCCAGCCATTCAGTTCTGTAATGGTACCCAGGTGCACAAACCAGTACATTTGAATGGCTTCCCAAAAATTTCGTGGTGCATGAGCCGGAACGCGACGGCACACTTCTGCGATTTTCTTCAACTCTTCTACACGTTGCGGATTGTTTTCCGAAACCGCCATTTTTTCTGCCAGTGCGGCGTGGCGTTCAGCAAACACAACGACAGCATCGCAGGAAACAGCCATTGCCCGCAACTGCTCCAGTTTATCGGTGGCTTCCGAATCGTTCAGGAAATCGAGTTTATGGATTTGTTCGTCTATTTCCTGCTTGAAGTCCAGCATTCCTTTCCGGTAAATTTTCCCGTCGAGAGCGGTGTGCCCCGGCGCCCGTTGTTCCATAAATTCAGTAAAAAGGCCGGCTTCATAAGCCGACTTCCACTCCTGCGGCACATGGCTGAAAATCCGTTCGCGCATGGTGCGGCCCTTCCAGTAGGGAATCACTTCGCGTTCGTATGTGTTAATGTCTTCCTGAGAAATCGAATAATTCTGCTGCTCCCGGGTGTTCAGCACATGAAAATCTTCCACACTGTGGCAGGTGAGCTCCGGAAATGTCGGCACCGATTTGGGAAACGGGCCTCGTTCACCCACAATCAGTTCATCTTGGCCAATGTAAATGGTTTTGTGTTTGCACAATTCCATAAAATTGAGCGCCCGCATCATGGGCACGGAAAACTTTCCTTCATTTTCCCTGAAAAACCGGGTGGTGATTAAAGCCCGCTCAATGGAAAGCGATTCTTTGGTTTCCACGCTCAGCCAGCGTAACCGGCGGATTCGGTCATTCATGCCGGGGTAATCTGAACGTTCATCCAATAAAAGAGCGGAATCGGGGTCGATATCGATTGTATGGTTTTTTATACGCATCGCGAAAAACTAAAAGTCATTAATAAATGGAATACGGTAAAACAGTTGGTTTGAGGGGAATGTTTCAGGCGTAAAAAATGCGGCATTCAAACAGGCACCTGTAAGAAACCAGAAGGTTTGAATGAAAAAATTTTGCCTCCATTTTAGAATTGAATTTTTGGTAAAATTATAAAATCGAACTGATTTATTTCAAATCATCCGGAAAAATAATTTCGTCAACCACCTGGTCGTTTTGGAACAAGCCAACAATGAATTTTAGATTCAGTCAATCCCCAATTGAAATTTAAGTGCTTCTACCACCTGTCTTTGAAGTAATTTTTCAGATATATGACCGTAATAATTTGAAAGCCTTTTTTTGTCTATCGTTCTTATTTGATGACAAAGGGCAATGGATTCTTTTTCAAGACCATATTTAGAATTTGGAATTAATACTTCATTAGGATAAATTGTTCTACCTTCTTTTCGTGATGTTAAAGGGATGATATTTACTATGTTCAATAAAGAATTAATTTCATTTTCACTAACTACCAAAACAGGTCTTGATTTTCCTTGTTCTGAACCTGTAACCGGATCAAGATTTGCTCTCCAAATATCCCATTTACGATACTTCATATCGCTTCCTTATCTGAATACTGGAAGTCTTTTTTTATTTCTTCTATATCAGAATTAAAAAGAGGATCGGTTGAAGCTTTTTTAAGTAACTGCAGTTTTTTACTTCTTTCATTTTCAGCCTCCTCCACAATTACACGTACTTTTTTAACTGAACTGAATTTTTGGGGAAGTTTAATCGTCAATTCATTGTTGCTGATTTCGTATGTTTTTTCGAATGTCATCCTATTAAATTTTCCCAAAGTTACAAAAAACCAAAAAGCAAACAACCTGCTTCTTTAAAACTAAAAATCGGCTAAACATTTTTTATTTCAAATCATCCGGAAAAATAATTTCGTCAACCACCTGGCCATCTCGCAAGCGCATCCAGGTTTTAAACTGCCGTTTTCCTTTTTCCAGTAAAACGATGCGTGAACCATGCTGCAAGTCGCCGTAAGTGGTTTCTCCACCCGACCAGCGTCCGTAAGCCAAACCAACGCCATAATAGTTTACAATGTAGTCGTTTACATGGTCGTGGCCCACAAAAGTGCCCATCACGTCGCCCTCAAACAGCATGGCAGTAAACATACCGGTATTTATATCTGGCGAACACTCATCCTCATTGCGTTGCCCTTTTTTCTTCGCCTCGCTATCGAAGGCCGTCCGGTATTCCGGTAGCGGAATATGGAAATACGCCAGTGCAGGAAGTTTTTCGCCACTTTTCAGTGCATTTTTCCGGCTTTGTTTCCGGTACCAGTTCACCTGGTCGTGCGAAAACCAGCCGTATCCCTCCACGCTGTCAAGAATGCTGTAAGCGTTGGAATCGAGAAACCATAGCAACGCATTTTCCTCTTTATTTTCAGCATATACTTTTACCAGGTAGTCACCAAAATCAGATTTGGCATCCGGCTTTTTGCCCACATATCCGGGGAACGTTTTCAGCAGCTCGCGTATTTGCTGCCGCGATAAATCGTGTTCATCGTCGTGGTTGCCCAGTGTAACGGCAAAAGGAATTCCGGCTTCAATAACCGGAGACAAAACTGCTTTCCATCCGTCAACTGCCGGTCGGCCGGTTACAATATCACCAGTAAAAGCTACCAAATCCGGTTGTTCAGTTTCCATTATGTATTTTATTAATTCAATAGATGGCTCCGACTCCGGAACGCCCGGCTTATAATGAATATCGGTAAACTGGGCAATTTTAAATGTGCCACCTGAATTAAAATACAATTTGTTTTTTCCCTGCGCTACGGCGGAAAATGCAAAAACCGCCAGAAAAACAAATACAAGAATGGTTTTGACAGATTTCATTTTTAAGTGTTTTAAAATTGTGAAGATATAAGAAGAAATTAAAGGTGAAAAACTTTTTAACAATTCTCATTTTTGAACTTCATTAATCCATCAAAAAAAAACAAGAAGACAATTTGCCCGAAGCCGGCAAGTATTTGTTCTGGCGAAATCTTGGCTGGT
>JAZBNQ010000469.1:0-2381 GCA_036350775.1 Mariniphaga sp. | reverse complement strand
TCAGCCGACGGAATCAGGAATTTTTCTCCCCCCGCATTTCCTTCAGCATTTTTTGTCAGTCTGGTCCAGATAACGATGGAAGTGTTGTCGGTACATCCGTTGTGAAAACCGTTTCCAAAAAACGGTCCTTCATTCTCATTTGTATTCCCGCAGGAGAAAAGAATTACAATAAATAAAAAACAAAAAAAATTCAGAACAGGTTTCATTCTATGTTGCATTTAGCGATTTGAAAAATCGGGAAGAGAAGTTTTCCAGTTTTGGAAAAGAAAATCAAGCTCATTCACTTTTTCAGGCTCTGTTTCTGCCAGGTTGTTTGTTTCAACCGGATCATTTTCCAGGTTATATAATTCCCACGGGTTTTCCAGCCCATGCCGAACCAGTTTCCATGAATTGTGATAAACTGCCTGCCCTTGCTGCCATTCCCAGAAAATTGGCTGTTCCCGTTGCGGATTTTCTCCCCGAAAAACCGGCAGTAAACTCTGTCCCTGCAAAGGAGTAATTTGCTGTCCGTTAAATTCTTCGGGATACTCAGCCCCTGTAAGCTCAACAAAGGTGGCCATAAAATCGATAAAATGCCCGGGGAATTCCGAATACGAACCGGATTTTATTTTCCCCGGCCACCAGGCAATTAAAGGTGTATTGATTCCGCCTTCGTAACTGTAGTTCTTGTAATATCGGAATGGCGTGTTGCCCACATTGGCCCAGTTTCCGCCCAGGGATTCCCACCGGGTAAGTGTGCCAATTTCACCGTAATCGTCTTCAATACGAACTACTTCGGCTGATGCCCCGTTATCTGAAACAAACAGAATGAGTGTATTTTCCAGTTTCCCGGTTGTTTGCAATTTATCCAGTACCCTGCCAATATTCTGGTCCAGACGATCAATCATTGCCGCGTAAACTTCCATACGTTTTATTTCTTCACTTTTTTCTTCATCCGATAATGCTTCCCACGAAGTGTAAGTTGGCTCAGAAAGTTTATATGAATCATCAATTAAACCATTGGAAATTTGCTTTTTGAAACGTGCCTCCCGAATTTTTTCATAACCCGCCTCATACTTTCCCCGGTATTTGGCAATGTCTTCGGGCCAGGCCATCAGTGGATCGTGCGGGGCTGTGTAAGCCAGATAAAGGAAAAAAGGTTTTTGTTCGTCTTTATATTCTTCGAGCCATTGGAGTGCATGGTTGGTAAAATAATCGGTGGTATAAAAATCCTTTTCTTTGGGTGTGTAAGGAGTGTACATAACACTGTCGATGCACCAGGCGCGCACAGTTTTATTGCCCGGCCTGCCTTTGCGCGCCGGAGCGCCCTCCCACGGACGTTTTTCTCCCGGATTAAAATAATTACAAGCGCCATCTTTCAAACCATAATACCGATCAAAACCTCGGGTAACCGGATTTTCAAGACCATGGTGTTTCCCTGACCATAATGTTCGGTACCCCGCTGTTCGCAAAACCTCTCCCAGCGTTACAGCATTGGCTAAAGGATTCTGATGTGTTTTATGGTAATTGTTCTGTTGGGCATAAACTCCGGTAAGCAGGCAGGCCCGCGACGGGAAACACTTTGCCGTGTTATGAAACCGGGTGAAACGTAAACCTCCCTCACCCAGTTTATCGAGATGGGGTGTTTGTACCTCGCTGCCGTAACACCCTATATCTGACCAGCCAAGGTCGTCGGCACTGATTAAAATGATGTTGGGAAGTTGGTTTTCCTTTTTATTTGTTTGTTTTGAACATGCAAAAAACAGCGTGAGCAGGACCAGGACAAAAACTTTAAAAAACTTCATTCTTTAGATTATTAATTTCGGTTGATGCTGTAAATGTAACGAAAATGAAAAACAGGAAGCAGATTTTTGCGCAATTCCTTTTGCAAATGAGGCCACAACTTTAACATTTACAACTAACATAAATCTTCCAATAAAACCTAATCTGAAAAAAGAGTAACCTCCCCTTCCTGGCCTGCCGGAATATTAGTATAACCGCGTGTCCAGCGTTCGGCAGTCGGGTTGTTTTCCAGACTCATGACGTAGTTGCTTAAAACCGTGGTAACTTTTATTTCCAACTGGTTTTCGCCTGATTTAACGGCTTTTTCAATATTGAAAACAGGTTTTCCGTACCAGTTCAGCCCCACATTTTCGTCATTCAAAAAAACTTCGGTTACGCCTTTATTCACCTTTCCCAGCTGAAGCCACTTTGCATTTTCGTTAAAATTGAATGTGGTTTTGTATGTCGCCGTTCCGGCAAAAGTGTTTAGTTGTTCATCCGGCAAAGTACCAAACTGGTTCAGCTTGTCAAAATTCCGGGTAAACGTTTCCCCGTTGACATGCTCAAACGTAACTTCCCAAGGGCCTTCAACCGTAAAAATTTTTTCTCCGGGTTTTTCC
>JAZBNQ010000468.1:0-3223 GCA_036350775.1 Mariniphaga sp. | reverse complement strand
ATGAAACGGTTGTGGATGCCATCATGGCAATGTATGATGAAGCCGGTGTGGAACTGGGATTTTTGCACACAGGGGGAGATGAAGTACCGGAAGGTGCCTGGACTGAATCGCCCATGTGTGCAGAGCTGATTAAAACCTTGCCTGAAATTTCCGATCCAAAAAACCTGCAGGCCTACTTTTTTGAAAAAGCTGTAAAAATGTTGCGAGCCAAAAACCTGAAAATCGGTGGTTGGGAAGAAGTTGCCCTTTTGAAAAATCCGAATGGAAGTTACATTGCCAATCCTGAATTTGTTGGGAAAGATGTTTACCCGTATGTCTGGAACAACCAGGGAGCCAATACCGATTTGGCCAACCGGATGGCCAATGCCGGATTTCCGGTAATTCTTTGTAATGTTTCCAACTTCTATTTCGATCTGGCTTACAATAAAGATCCGCGCGAACCCGGCCATTACTGGGCCGGATTTGTAAACACCCGCGATGCCTGGCAGGTGGCGCCGTTTAATATGTTCCTCACCTCCACCCACACCAGCATGGGCCGTGAAATTGACCTGGAGACGGAATATGCAGAACTGGAACGATTAAAACCGGAAACAAAAGCCAATATTGCCGGTGTTCAGGCACAAATATGGAGCGAAACAATAAAAGGTGAAAAAATGCTGGAATATTATGTTTTACCAAAACTGATTGGTTTTGCCGAAACCGCCTGGTCGCCTGAAAGGAATTGGGAAACCATAGCAAATCGTGCCCTGCGCGAAGCAGAAATGAACAAAGGCTGGAACATTTTTGCCAATTCGCTGGCACAAAAAGAACTGCCCCGTTTGGACGGAATTTTTGGCGGATTTAACTACCGCGTGCCCGCACCGGGCGCCAAAATGGAGAATGGAAATCTGGTGGCCAACTCAGCTTATCCCGGATTAACCATTCGTTACACAACCGATGGAAGCGAACCGACAAAAACTTCAGCTGTTTATAAGGAACCGGTTCCTGTAACCGGGCAAATAAAAATAAAAGCGTTTGATGCAGCCGGAAATGAGAGTTTGACGATGGAGCTCAATTAAAAACAAACATCATAACAAATTTGATTTACTTACAATTTTGGAATTGGTTTCCGAAATTGTAAGAATTATCATTTACCTCTTTTTTCTGAAAAACTCCTGCAGCAATTCCCCGCATTCGGTTTCCAGAATGCCGCCCAGAATTTCGGTTTTGGGGTGCAACGCGTTAGGGGCAAAATTCAGGAATCCACGCTTGGGATCAGAGGCGCCGTAAACAATTCGACCGGTTTGTGCCCAGCCCAGAGCACCGGCGCACATGGCGCAGGGTTCAAGGGTAACATAAAGGGTACAGTCGTTAAGGTATTTTCCACCCAACAGGTTGGCCGCAGCAGTAATCGCCTGCATTTCAGCATGGGCTGTTACATCATTCAGGGTTTCGGTGAGATTGTGTGCACGGGCAATAATTTTGTTGTTGGCAACCACTACTGCACCTACCGGAATTTCTCCTTCATCAAAAGCCTGAACCGCTTCGGCAAAGGCCTTTTTCATAAAATATTCATGGCTAAATGGCTCAATCATATATCTCAGTTTGAAGCGGTGAAATTGCTAAAATCTTCTTATTTTCGCAACCAAATCTAAAAAAAGGTATCATGTACAGGACACATACGTGTGGAGAATTAAGAGCTGAACATATAGGACAAACTGTTATTCTGGCCGGTTGGGTGCAGCGTATAAGGGATTTGGGAGCCATGTCGTTTATCGATTTACGCGACCGGTATGGCATAACCCAGTTTGTGACCAACGAAAACACGCCGGCAGAAGTGACTGAAGTTCTGGAAAAAATAGGGCGTGAGTTTGTAATTCAGGCCACCGGGTGTGTTCGTGAGCGTTCGAACAAAAACAAAAACATACCTACCGGAGAAATTGAAATTGAACTTTCAGAGTTAAAAATTCTGAGTCCTTCGGCTGTTCCGCCCTTCACCATACAGGATGATACCGATGGTGGCGATGACTTGCGGATGAAATACCGCTACCTCGATTTAAGAAGAAATGCCGTGCGTAAAAACCTTGAACTGCGTGCCCAAATGGCCCACGCTGTGCGCACTTACCTGACCGAAAACGAATTTATTGAAACCGAAACGCCGGTGCTCATCAAATCAACACCGGAAGGAGCGCGCGATTTTGTTGTGCCGTCGCGCATGAATCCCGGTGAATTTTACGCTCTGCCGCAATCGCCGCAAATTTTTAAACAATTGCTAATGGTTGCAGGGTTCGACAAATATTTTCAGATTGTAAAATGTTTTAGAGATGAGGATTTACGCGCAGACCGCCAGCCGGAGTTTACCCAAATCGACTGCGAAATGTCGTTTGTGGAGCAGGAGGATGTGCTGAATACATTTGAAGGGTTAACAAAATATGTTTTTAACGAAGTGTTGGATGTGAAAGTGGAAAACTTCCCTCGTTTGCCCTACTCCGCCGCGTTGGAAAAATATGGATCGGACAAACCCGACATTCGCTTTGAAATGTTGCTGAATGATATTACGGATACTGCAAAAGGAAAGGGTTTCAGCATTTTTGATTCGGCAGAATATATTGGGGCCATTTGTGCTAAAGGCTGCGCGGAGTATTCGCGAAAACAAGTTGATGAGCTGACCGAATGGGTAAAACGTCCGCAAATTGGCGCCAAAGGTTTGGTTTATGTGAAATGCAACAAAGACGGAAGTTTAAAATCTTCAGTGGATAAATTTTATTCCGCCGAAGATTTAAAAGGCTGGGCGGAACAACTTGGAGCTGAACCGGGTGATTTAATCCTGGTGCTTTCAGGTGAAAAATCAAATACTATTGATGCACTTGGAACGCTTCGCATAGAAATGGGTAACAGGCTCGGCTTGCGGAAAAAAGGAACGTACAAACCACTTTGGGTGGTTGATTTTCCTTTGCTGGAATGGGACGAAGAAAGCAAACGGTTCTTCGCCATGCATCACCCGTTTACATCTCCAAAACCTGAGGACATTTCTTTGCTTGACACCGCTCCCGGAAAAGTGCGTGCAAATGCCTACGACCTTGTAATCAACGGAGTGGAAATTGGTGGTGGTTCTGTGCGGATTTTCGATTCGGAATTGCAGGCCAAAATGTTTGATGTTCTTGGCTTTACTCCTGAACAGGCCAACGCGCAGTTCGGATTTCTAATGAACGCCTTTAAATATGGTGCTCCGCCTCACGCAGGT
>JAZBNQ010000467.1:0-3702 GCA_036350775.1 Mariniphaga sp. | reverse complement strand
TCTCCTGAGCAAATAAAACTGAATTGATTAGCAGTAATAAAATGAATACTATTTCTCTTCTTCCAAACATTCTTTTTGCATTTGCTTCATCTAAGTGCCAAAAAAATGCCGGATTTACTAATGGTATAAAATACAGCAATTTAACTCACAAAAGTCTCTTAATACAACACGAGACTGTAAAAAATTTAGACAAAAAGTGTAAAATATTTTGACACATTGTTTGAATTGATATTGGGTAAAAGTAATTTTGAATAAGAAAAGCTCTCGCAAAGTCGCTAAGACGCAAAGGAAAATGAAGTAAAAATCCACTTGGCGTCTTTGCGCCTTTGCGAGATTGTATTAGCTAAAACAAAATGCCAAAAGGAAAACTACTCATCGTTGACGACAACAAAAGCATTTTAAGTGCGCTCGAAATTTTATTGCAGGATGATTTCGAAGAGGTGAAAACCATTGCCAGTCCCAATCAGTTGCCATCGCTGATTGAAACTGGTGATTACGACCTGGTTTTACTCGACATGAATTTTTCGGCAGGGGTAAACACAGGAAATGAAGGATTGTATTGGCTATCGCGAATCCTTGAACTGCGGCCCGATATGGAAGTGGTGCTGTTTACCGCCTACGGCGATGTGGAACTGGCAGTAAAAGCATTGAAAAAAGGAGCTGCCGATTTTATCCTTAAACCCTGGGACAATGAGAAAATGCGGACTACTCTCCGAAATGTTTACAAACTGCAGCAATCAAAAAAAGAAATTAAAAAACTTAGGCAAAAAGAGAGTGCATTGCGCAGCGAAATCAATCGCGATAAAAATTTCATTATCGCCCAGTCGCATCAAATGAGGGAGATTCTCAATCTTGTACGGAAAGTAGCAAAAACAGAAGCTAACGTTCTAATTACCGGCGATAACGGAACAGGGAAAGAGTTGATCGCCCGTGAACTGCACCGCCACTCAAAAAGAGCAAATGAAATCATGGTGAGCGTTGACATGGGCGCCATCAGTGAAACTCTGTTTGAAAGCGAACTTTTCGGCCATAAAAAAGGATCGTTTACCGACGCCCGTGAAGACCGTACCGGGAAAATAGAGAATGCGAACGGAGGCACACTGTTTCTTGATGAAATCGGGAACCTGCCGGTTCAGCTTCAGCCCAAACTTTTAACTGCCATTCAAAATCGCTCGGTTACGCCAATTGGCAGCAACAAACCGTTGCCGGTAGATATCAGGCTGGTTTGTGCCACCAATCAAAACCTCGATGAAATGGTTGCCGATGGTTCATTTCGCGAAGATTTGCTGTACCGCATTAATACCATTCATATTGAGATTCCTCCGTTGCGCGAACGAAAAGAAGATATTACTGCCATTGCAGATTATTTCCTAAAAATTTACTGCAATAAATACCGAAAAAATTGCGCAAAAATATCGGAATCAGGATTGAAAAAATTACAAAATTACCAGTGGCCGGGGAATGTGAGAGAGCTGCAGCACACTATCGAAAAAGCAGTGATTCTTTCTGACAAAAATGAGCTGACACCCGATGATTTCTTTTTTAAGCCGGTAACACAAAGTATGGGTGATATTTTTGAGGGAACCATTGAAGAGATGGAACAAAAAATGATATCGAAAATGATACAAAAAAGTGGATCCAATCTTTCAGCTGCGGCTGAACAACTGGGAATTACACGACAAACGCTTTACAATAAAATGAAAAAATACAACCTGTAATGGTCAGTCGGCATCTAAACAGAAATATCATATTACGCGTCAGCCTTTTGGCATTGAGTGCCATAGCCACCGGTTGGCTGCTTTTCGATCAGGAAATTTATTTGCTGGCCATTTTCACCGTTGTCATTTTTGTTTTTCAGGTAATAGAACTCATCAATTATCTGAACCGAACCAATCGCAAAATTGCATGGTTTTTTGATGCAATCAGAAATGAGGATTCAACTTTAAACTTTCCTGTGAATACCGGGAACAAAGCGCTGAACGAGCTCAATTCAAGTTTGAACAGCGTTAACGAGCTAATAAAAAAAATCAAATTTGATTTACAGGAACAGGAACACTATTTTAAAACCATCCTTGAAAGCGTTTCTATCGGAGTTATAACTCATAATGAAAAAGGAAATATTTTTCTTGCAAACGCGGCGGCAAAACAACTTTTAGGTCACGAACATTTAACTCATATTAAACAAATAAATCAGATCGATCGCAAACTTTTTTTTGCCATAAAAGAACTGCAACCAGGAGACCGACGGTTGGTAAATTTTAAAAGCAAATTCGGAATTGTACAGCTCTCCGTAAAATCTACAAAGTTTATTACTGCACAGGAAAATTTACAACTAATTGTTATTCAAGACATAAAAAACGAGCTGGAAACAAAAGAGCTGGAATCATGGATAAAGCTAATTCGGGTGTTAACCCATGAAATAATGAATTCAGTGGCGCCCATTACTTCGCTTTCTCAAACAATCAGGGGTTACTACAAAAACCTGGACGGAGAGCAGCCTTCAGAGAAAATAATTAACAACACGATGAAAGGCCTGGAAGTGATAAATGAGCGAGGTACCGGACTGATAAGCTTTGTGGAAACTTACCGCAAACTTACCCGTTTGCCACAACCGGAGAAAAAACAGGTTCAGGTAAACCAATTATTTGACAACACCCTCACTTTGATTGATATTGAACCCATCGATAAAAAAATAAAAATTGAATGGAAAGTACAGCCAGACGATCTGGAAATAATCGCCGACAAAAAGCAAATTTCGCAGGTGTTGATTAACCTGCTGAAAAATGCACTTGAAGCGCTTAAAGACAAACCCAACGGAACAATTCTTTTAAAAGGAGAAATCAACTCTGACGGACGGGCACAAATTTCTATAACCGACAACGGGCCGGGCATCCCTGACGATTTAATGGACAAAATTTTTGTGCCGTTTTTTACCACAAAGGAATCGGGTTCTGGAATCGGGTTGAGTCTTTCACGGCAAATTATGCTGCTGCATGGGGGCAGCCTGAAATTAGTCTCGAAACCGGGAGAAATGACACAGGCAATATTGGTGTTTTAAATTTCTTTATAAAAATAACTCCGCTTCTCCTCTTTTACATCAAAAGTAAAAACCTTACGGTTTGGAAAACGGTCGAAAAATGAAAGCAACCCGATGTCGCCGGCACAAAAAAGGCTGTGGGCACTCATGACGAACATCCAGAAATAAAAAACAGGCTGGCCTATGGTGAAAATGATTCCGATTAAAGTTACTGCTTTAACCACTACCAGCGGTGTTAGTGCAACCAATTCAAACTGGCTCCGGTTAAGCACATGCCGATCAGCTTCGGCATAAAAAATGAATTTTTTAAGGTATCCGCCAATGCTAATTTTTGGTGCTCCGGTAATTTTAAGTGCCAACAAATGGAGCAGTTCATGAATAATAATCAGCAAGGTAAAAGTAAATAAAATAGCACCCAGCAAATAAAAAAGTGGTTCGGAATTTCCCCGCATGGCAAGAACAATGGGGCGGGTGGCAAAAAACAATCCCACCAAAATCATAATTCCCTGGTAAATCATAAATCCACGAATCAGTTTGCTTTCAGTGGCAATCTGTTCCATTACAAATTCTTTTATTTGGCGATGTTCCAGTTCGGCAACCAGTTCGTATTTTTCGTTGTTTTGTAATTCTTCAATGGTTGGATTGGCCATGGCAAATTATCTATA
>JAZBNQ010000466.1:0-3142 GCA_036350775.1 Mariniphaga sp. | reverse complement strand
CTTCGGACCAACGCCCATGGCTGCGCGCACTACACTGCAGCCCCAGTCGTTGGCCAGCCACGTAACCGATTCTTCATTGTAAAACCGCGGCCACCAGTTGTGCCATCCGTAGCTTACGCCAGCCAGCATAACAGGTTCCCCTTGCTGGTTAACCAAATGTTTGCCATCTACGGTAAGTTGCCCGTTTTCTTTAACAGGTTGCGCATTTAGTAAAACGGCATTTAAAATCAGAATTGCTGACAGGAAAATAAAATGTATTTTTTTCATGTAGAATTAATTTTATTGTATAATTATTTTTTCAGAAAATTGCTTTCTTTTTGAAATTCCCCGGACAATATATAAACCGGGAATAAATTCATCCCCGGATATTTTTTCTGAGATTTTTGGTTTCAAAATTGATTTAATCAGTTTTCCATTCAGATTATAAACACTTAGCTGGTGAAGTTCTGTTCCGGGTTTCTGTTGAATTACAAGTGCTTTTGTTTTGTTTTGGTACACGGTAAAACCAAGGGTTTGTTGTGAAATCAAAGGCATGGTGTTGGTAGCCAGTTCAAATTCTATTTTGTCAATATTAAAGGAAGGAGTTTCGAGAATGGTAAACCGCATGATTTGCTTTCCCGAATACAAATACATTTTTGTGCTGTTAGGCAATGTATTCAAAGGGCTGTTACTGGCTTTTACAGTAATTGGGCCTGAGGAAATGGTATCAACATCTATCTGAAATTTTCCACCCCCGTTGTATGTGGCAATATGTGCCGAAACATTATACCAGCCTTCTGTTAAAATATTTACAGAATATTCAAGCCATTCTCCGGCCAGGGTGTTGCCAACATGGTATCCTTCTCCCAGCCGGTCGTAAATATCTACACCTTCATCGGGGCGGTATTGGCCTGCAAGGTTTAGTTTATTGGAATCGTGATAGGTAAATCCTTCGCCACCTTTGTCAAAATCTTCGGCTTCAATTATGCCGGGAATAACATGCAGCGTATCGTTAAAAGGTGCCCGAACGGGTCGGGTCCATTCGGGAAAAAATACACGGACTGGTTGCGAATAAAGGTCAGTGGTATCGTTGTAATGGGCAATAATGCGAAAGTCGTAGTATTTGTTGGATTCTGGTTTTTCAATGTTTAAAGTTGTGATATTTGAAGCCAGCACGGCAACATTAGAAAAGTGTGGTTGTGTACCTAATTTTTGCTGAACAATAATACTGTCGTGATTTGAAGTGTAAATTGCCCAGCTTACCTGAATAATGGAATCCTGGTAAACCACAGCAAATGGTTTGGGCGATTTGGCGGATGTATATATTAAAATATCTTTTATTTCGTTCCAGTCTTTTTGCTGGCGTTCCATAATTCTGAAATTGCCGCCATCGTCCCAGGCAACCGGCGTGAATCCATATTTGTAAGAAAGTTCCAGGTAGGCTCTGTAATGGCGCATCCGGGAATTGTAATCTCCGGAATTAATGGCGCCAAATTCACCTAAAAATACAGGAATATCGTTAGCTACCGACCAGTCGGAAACAGCTTTGAATTTTCGGTCCAGTTCATTGTAATCGGCTGCTGAGCCCCATGTTCCTTCTCCTTCGAGCCCGAATAAATAGGGATCGTATGAATGAAAAGAGCCAATCAGATAATCATCATCAGGAATGGCTGCTGTAATTAATTCGTCGGAACCACCCCAGTTATGTCCCTGGAAAATAACCAGCCGGGTGGGATTTGTTTTTCTGATTACGGATAAAACACGGGCATGCAAATCATCGTTTTGCGTTTTGTTAAGGCCGTAGGGTTCGTTAATGATTTCGAAAAGGAGTTTTTCTGATTTATTTTTAAACCGCTCTGCAATTTGTGCCCAAATGCTGTCGAACCTGGCTTTGTTGGTTTCACTGTAATCAGATTTAATCCATTCTTCATGATGGGCATTTATTACAATAAACAGGTCACGCTCCAGTCCCCAATCTACCACCTGCTCAATCCGGTTCAGCCAGTAATCAGTGATTTTATATGGTGGTGTTTTACTCGTGTAATTATCCCACCTCACCGGAATACGAACACAGTCGAAGCCAGCTTCTTTGTATAAATCGAAATAATACTCTTCGGCTTTTGGATTGTTCCAACCCGCTTCGGTTGGCGGTTCGTGGGTGTTGCCAAGATTTATTCCTTTTTTCATTTGGGTAATGGCTTCGTGGGGTGTGATTTGTGTGTATCCCAATTTAGTAAAACCCAAATTCGAAACCAATAGGATAATAATTACATAAGTTCGGTACATTTTGATTTTTTTTTAAAAAATAAGAGCCTGAATTTACAGGCTCTTATTCATTATTCATTAGAAATTAGGTTATTTATCTTTTGATGGCTTTGTAACGGCCAATCAATTCATTTTCTTTGCTAATCACAATCAGGTACATTCCTGAAGGTTGTCCGTCAAGTGAAATAGTTTCAAGATTAGTCCTTACCTGTAAGTCACGCACAACAGCTCCTGTACCATTGAAAACCTGTATGCGGTTTCCTTTTTCTACTCCGCTGACATTCAGTTTTCCATTGGTTGGATTTGGATAGATTTCAATCTGGTTTTTGTTAACTTCAAAGGCAGAAGTAACGCCCAGCTGGTACATCACTTCAATTTTCCCGTCGGCAGAAGTAACTTTAACCATGTCTCCCACATTCACATCACCCGCTGTTTTTTCATTTCCTTCATGGTCAACCAAAACTGCGGTTGCACCCCATGATGGAGTGATTCTTGAATAGAAATCAGCTAATGACGTTGTTCCCGGAACTCCTGAAATTTCGTAGTTCACCTGGTCAACATTATATATGTTGGATAGTACATAAGCCAGGTAAACCGGTGCTGGAATTAATTCGGTACGTAACATGGCCAGGTGATACACCCTTGTAACCATTCCGTTGGCAGAGGTTACCACAACCTTGTCATCTTCATAAAGGTTTCCTGCAGTTCTTTCGTTGCCTAATTTATCCACAACTTTTACTGTTGCATTTAGTGCCGGTATTACATTGGAAAGAAAACTAGATACATTGGTTCCCCTTGGAACATAATGTACCAGGTTTTCTGCCTGTGAAACCATATAAATGTCTGAAAGAATAAATGCATCATTTTCAGAAGCACTTGGACGCAACTGATAAATAAT
>JAZBNQ010000465.1:0-3871 GCA_036350775.1 Mariniphaga sp. | reverse complement strand
CGTGCAGGCCGGATAGGGAACGATGCTGTATTTTCCTTTTACACCGTTATTGATGCTCCACTCTGCAAATTCGCGCACAAAAGCATCGGGGATTTCCCGTGGAAGTTTACGCCAGTCCTGTTTGTAATTTTCAGGAAAAACTTCGGCAAATTGTGGAATGCCAAAATGTGCCATGTTAACCAGGCAGGTGGAGTCATCAATGATTAAACTTACCGGAACCCGGTTTCGCGGATTTAAAACTTTTGCGTAATTCTTTTGAATACCAGGCAATAAAAAAGCAGGAGCGAGTGAAACACCCATTCCTGCTTTTACAGTGGTTTTTACAAATTCACGTCTGTTCTGTTCCATGGAAATGAATTTTTGAAACCACAAGTTACATTATTTTTCCTTTGTTTTCACCAATGGCGAATCCGAAACATTTAATTTTAGCGGACTGATTTCTTCCCCCCAGTAAATAGTTGTATGCGGGAACGGGATTTCAATATTCCGCTTGTCAAAAGCTACTTTTAGTCTTTTACGGTATTCGCGGCCAATGGTCCACTGTTGAATAGGTTTGGTTTTAATTCTTGCTTTAATAACCAAAGCACTATCGCCAAACTGGTCGAGGCCAAAAATTTCAATGGGTTCCAAAATAGCGTTTTTGAAATTTTCGTCATTTTGCATGCTGTCGCCCACTTCACGCATCACTTCCATAACGGTGTCTACATTTTCTTTGTATGCAACTCCAATATCGAAAACCATGGCCGACCATTCTTTGGTCATGTTCGAAAGGGTATTTATTTTTCCGTTTTGAAAAACGTGCACAACTCCTGAAAAATCACGAAGCGTAATCGTTCTCATTTCTATTTTTTCAACCAAGCCACCGGTTCCGTTAATTACCGCCACGTCACCTGTTCTGACCTGGTTTTCGAGTAAAAGAAAAAATCCCGAAATGAAATCACGCACCAACTCCTGCGAACCAAAACCGATTGCTACTCCAATTATTCCTGCACTCGCCAGGATGGGGCCAATGTCAACCCCAAATTTTTTCAGAAGAATCATCAGGAAAATTACCCAGATTACAATTTTGATAACACCTTTAATTATGACAACCAGAGTATTGATTCGTTTTTCAATTTCAGCCGCATCTCCCTTTTCCGATTTTTGCGACCGGGCAATGAGTGTTTTTTTTAACCGGTTTGTCGAGAAAGATACCACCCTGAACAAAACCACCAAAAGCAAAATAATAATTACTAATCCGGGTAATTCGTTAATTACCCACCCCTGTAAATTGGTTAATACTTTTTCCCAAAACTCGCTTGTAAATAGATTTTCCATATATAAATAGTTTAGAGGGTTAATACAAAAATTTTCTGAAATAGCAGAATCAAACTACTCTATCGGGCTTCGAATTAAAATTAATTTAAGAAAAATTCATTGAAGGAAAGTGTTCTGTCAAGAATAATGAGAGCGTCGTATGGTCCAACCAGGCTTTCGATGTTGATAACTCCCTGCAACAATTCAGGATCAGTACGCAGAACCTGCCAGATGTTTTTCAAAAGTTGGGTATTTGCTTTTTCTCCCTTGAATTCACTGATTAAACCTTTTGACAAGGCAAACGTAATCAATTGCTGAGCGTGCCGTTCTGCTTCGTTAATCCGGTTTCGATTACTTTGAAGATATTCTGATACAATTATACCAGCCTGGTTAATTACGTAACCAGCGGTTGCATTTAAGACTTTCTTTTTGGTGGGCTGGCCAACAAACTGAATCTCGTTTGAAATGACTCCCTGTTCTGCTGAAATAAGCAACCCTCTTAGTGCCCCAATCTGGCCCGAAATGTACAAATGGTTATTCGATAAAATATCTTCCAGACCTTTTATCCATTTTTTTATCTGATCTGAAAAAAACGGATCTTTTTTATCGAGAAGATCAACTAACCCCGGAATTTTATCCATGTAAAGTTGAATCTCTTCTAAATTAAATATACGAAGCATTTACACTATTCAATTACTAGTTTATCCGTTGGACCATTTTCTGTTTCAATAGTACTCCACTCAAAAGCTTCTTCTCCTAATTTCAGACGGAGAATGGTTATATTTTCTTTTGAACCTGCTTCTTTTACTTCGGCAGTTCTTACGAGAACCGACAATCGCGGGGGAAGGCTTCTCAGATTTTGAAATTTTAAACGGCCGGCTGTTTTTATTTTTATTTCCAGATTTGCAGTTTTTTTTCTGTCAAGTTCAATTCCCATTCTAATTATTGCCTGGGTAACCGTTCGAGCGAAATGGTCGGCAATATAATTCACATTGTTTGCCGTTTCCTTTGGTTGAAGAAGTGCCTCAGATTCTTTATCGAGCAAGTTTTTTATAGCGTTTAATTGTTCCTGTTTGAGTTTAATTCCTTCACCTTTAAGAGTTTCACTCAGAAGAACATCAAATTCTTTTCGTAATACTTTTACGTCAGTTGTTCCGCGTGGCGATTCCCCTTTTTCAGGTTCTTCCATGTTTTTTATAACAACGGGAACATCAAGTTCGACCTCAGGAAGACGAAAGTGCGGAATTGGTAAATTTTTTAAAAGCGGATGGCTGGAATAAAGCTCTGCAATGCGAACTGCTTCTAAGTCAGCTTGCATCCTGGCCATGGTTATTTCTGACATGAGTTGACCCAGATAATCTCCCAGATAAGCCATTTTTATAATTTTATTCGTTTGGTAATGAAAGAAATAAAGGGGCTGACTGAAATTTTTTCAGAGAGCCTCTTTATTCCAAAAAAATTGAGATAACCATTATAAACTATCTCATAAATTAACTAGTAACCGGGGTTGAAATGATTGCCCCTTCCAAAATACTTAACATTTTTTCCATTCCTGCCGGCATTTCATCCTGAACGGCTTTTACATGAACTGCCAGTGAATAGGTTCTGTTTACAGAATTTCCTGACTGGGTTGATCTTTGATAAGACGTGGATACCTTTAGTTTAGCAGATCCCCATAACCAGCCCGCTTTTGCCTCGAGCGAGGAACTGACTTTCAGGTTGGTGTTGGTTTTTCGATATTCTACAGAATTTATTTTCGCATTAAAATCTACAGTAGTCTCTTCAATACGAATAAACGGAACAGGCAAAATCGTTAAGATAGGAACTTTTAATTCCTGTGTTTCATATACTGCCGGAACGGCAGGTTGGGCTGCAACCGGCGGATCAGCTTCTGCATCGGCAGGTACAGCCGGAACATACGGACTTAGTTCTTTGGGATACTTAAAAGAAACATAGATCGGGTCTTCCGTTGACGTGTCTCCTCCTGCATCCTCCTCGGTTGTTGGCTTTTTAAAACCAACTTCTTTGATAAAGTTGACAGTTGACATGGCAGCCTGAGCTTGTGCATGTATAACCGCAACCAATGGTCCTCCAATCATCGATTCAAAATCAATGCTTGATAATTCTTGTCCTGGACTTGGCATAATACATCCTCCTAATTTAATTTTACGGTTGATTTATTTATCTCTTTGAAAAGTTACGATATAATTTTTAATAACATATATTAAAATCGTTTTATTTTTTTCAATGGATAATAAAAAGCATACCATACGGTTAAACTATCAGGATTCAATGTGGTCGAATAGAGGTTGCAACAAAAATTATGAAACTACAAGCTATTTTTTCTTCGGTAATTCACTGGTTGAAATCGACTGAAATGTTTGCGCGGCCATCAAAACAATTGCCTGGCAAATGGCGGCTATTCGAATATTATACTGAAAAGAGCGGAGAATTGGTCAATGTGAAGGAGAGTCAGTTAAAGCAACAGGATATTTTTTGGGAAATTGAATTGGGTGAAAAAGGGAATTTTAGTCAGCAAACCAATTCTCCATCAGGATTTTTCGAAAATATCGGG
>JAZBNQ010000464.1:0-2818 GCA_036350775.1 Mariniphaga sp. | reverse complement strand
TTGACTTTGGGAGGGCTTTTGTTTTTTGGTAATAATGTACAGAAATTTAAACCTGCATTTAGTATCAAGGCTGTTTCTTATTTCGGCAATGATATTGAAGGTACAGAATATCGTGACAGCGAAGATATTAAAGGAACAATACCGGAAATGTTTGATAAAGGAATGGCATTTTTGTTAAGAAATTTAAAAAAAACACAACAAGGTCAAAATTTCAATTCTCAAGGAAAGTTGGAAGTTTCTCAGGTTGCTATGGAAGAATTGTTACAAAATGCCTTAATTCATAGAGATTATTTTATTAATGCTCCAATTCGCTTATTTATATTTGATAATAGAATTGAAATAGTTAGTCCTGGTTCTTTACCAAACAGTTTAACTGTGGATAATATAAAATATGGTAGTTCAATAATTAGAAATAACTTATTGACTTCATTTTGTTCTAAAATTATGAATTACCGTGGAATTGGTTCGGGAATTAAAAGAGCATTAAAAGAGCATCCGAACATTGACTTTATTAATGATAGAGAAAGAGAATTATTTATTTCAATATTAAAACGAGAATAATGCCTTCCCTACATAGCCATACACATTGCCAAGTCGCTCTAAAAGACCAGCGCTCAGACCAAAACTTGTCAAAGAGTATGGCTATCCTAACGCACAGAAGACAGAAAAAAGGCAGCAAATTGAAAGAAAAATGATTGACATGAAAGAACACCAGGCGGTAGTCGAGTAGGTAAAGGGGAGTTTCACCCCTAAACCTCTCTCAGAACCGTACGTGAACCTCTCGATTCATACGGCTCTTATTATGCAGTCAATTTTCAGGTTAATTGATAACCTAAAACCCAGTGATAAAATAAATTTGGATACCGGTTGCACACCCATCTCAGCCATTGCACAGCTTTAACTTTGCTTCGTTTGAAACGTTTGTATTTGTTTAGTATCCATTTTATCATTCGATGATGCAGGTAGTAAAAGACTGGTTTCAAACACCTACGGTTGATTTTTCCATAATAATTTAACCAGCCCCGTATTTTTGGATTTAGCAGTATTGCCAAATCCTGAATAGTACGCTGTGTTTTGTTATGAAAATCAAGTTTCCGCAGTTCTTGTGTGATTCGCACCTTGGATTTTCGGCTCATAATACAATCGAATTGCAGAAAACTCCCCCCTTTCTTTAGCTTCATCCGTACAGGACGAAAACTAAAACCCAGAAAATCAAATTGTACAGGATAACCTTTTAGGTTTCTTCCTGATTTCTTGCAATAAACAATCTTTGTCTTCTCGGGATGGGCTGTGAGGCCACATTCCGTAAAACGTCGTTTTACTGCTGCAAGCAAAAGATTGGATTCCTGATATGTGCGACAATGAATAACAATATCGTCGGCATATCGTACCATTTTCACTACTGGGTAATGGATTTTCAGCCACTTGTCAAAACAGTAGTGCATAAATAAATTGGCCAGTAATGGACTGATGACCCCGCCCTGTGGTGTCCCTTTTCCTGATGTTGGCAATAATGTGCCGTCAGGAAGTTGAACCGGGGCTTCAAGCCATCTGCGGATATACATTAATACCCATTTCTCTGAAACATGCTTTTGCAGAGCTTTTAATAATAGCCCATGATTTACATTCCCGAAGAAGTCCTTTATGTCCAAATCAATTGCCCAACTGTATTTTCGTACATTTTCCTGTACTTTCTTTACTGCTGAGAGTGCACTCTTGTTTGGCCGGTAGCCATACGAGTTTTCTAAAAATTCAACTTCAAGCCTTGGCTCCAGGTACGTTTTAACCACCTGTTGCGCAATCCTGTCGCTTACCGTTGGAATACCCAATGGACGCTTTTTGCCGCCCGGCTTGGGAATCTCCACACGTTTTACTCCGGGTGGAAAATAACTTCCGGAAGCTAGCCTGTTCCATATTTTATATAACTCTTTGGAACGGACTTTGTCGAAATCTTCCAGTGTTTGCTGGTCAACCCCGGCACTTCCCTTGTTACTCTTCACCTTTTTGTAAGCTTCCCATACCATCATCTTTGTTATGGGAACTGACTTTGTTTGTTCATTAAAAATCATCCTTAAAATTTTAAGTTGTCATTAATTCCAAACTGCATAATTGAAGCCCTTTGCTCCACCCCCATTACAGAGGCTTCATCACTACTACGGCTTCATCCGCCACCTTAACAGTCATTGGTAATCGCCTTGCAGGTATTTCCTGCTTGGGTTTTCCCTTTTGCATACCGTTAAGGTTTCCTGCGTTCCGCAATAAAGCCTGAATAGGGTTCATGCCCCCTTTATGACGGTTGCCGTGCAGACAGTAATTAGGTTGCCTCTGCACTCATCCCTGACACCTCGATATTTATCAGGTTTCGACAACAACTGACCATTTCGTCACTTCATCGGAAGGTTCGCTTTCGCTCATCTCCCCTATTCACACCTGACTGTTTGAACAGCCTTTTCTTCTATCGCTTCATGTGCCTTTGTTTCCTCCAACACATCATAGAAGTGGTTTGGTTGGTACTCCTAAAAATCCCAACCGGAAGGCCTGCTTCCATCTTTATTGCAGTTACGTCGCTTGCGCAACTCGCAGCACACATCGAGTAGACGGCCGGTGAGCTAAAAGCCCACCGGAGCGCCTCTCACACCACCGTGCGTACGGGTCTCGTACACGGCGGTTCGCTAAGTCGTCAGGAATACCCCAGAGACAATTTTCCGTCCCATTTAACGGGTTTAATTTGATTGTAGAGTTCCAGCAATGGAACATAACCGCGTTTCTTCAACCGCTCAACTGTGATTGTAGTTCCCAAAATCGGGCTTTGGGCAAT
>JAZBNQ010000463.1:0-4583 GCA_036350775.1 Mariniphaga sp. | reverse complement strand
ATTCTTCTTTTCTTTCCTATTTTTAGCGATGATTTTTGCGCTTTTTGAAAATGAAACCTATCGGTTTTAAATATGTCTTTATGAAATCAACCATTAATCAGGATAACAGCAAGCCGGTAAATTATTTGCTGAGAATCCGGAAACTGACCTGGTTTTAATGGATATAAAAATGCCTGTAATTGATGGCTGCGAGGCCACTGAAAGAATAAAAAAAATGAATCCTGATGTAATTGTTGTTGCCCAAACTGCCTATGCTTTATCTGGCGACCATGAAAAAATGATTGCTGCAGGATGTGATGATTACCTCTCAAAACCTTTTCACGGTAAGCAATTATTTGAGTTGGCCCGGAAATATTTTAGATAAAAGTTAGATTTCCCTAAAAACATGTAAAAAAAATGAACCGTTAACGTTAACGGTAAAGAATAATTATTAGCTTTGTGCTTAAAATTCATCTAAATCAAATTATTTATGATTCTTGGTTTATTAAAAGAACATGGCAACGAAACCCGTGTAGCTTTATTACCAGACATTGTACAAAACCTTACTGAACTTAAAGTTGAGGTTTGGGTAGAACAATCAGCCGGTGAAAAAGCATTCGCATCTGATTCAGATTACAAAGAAGCAGGTGCTGCAGTGGTTTCCCGAAAAGAAATTTTCGAAAAGGCAGAGGTGCTTTTACAAATTCAGTCACCAGCCGCAGAAGATGTGAAAAACCTGAAAGATTTCCAGGTATGGATTAGTGTATTTAATCCGCTTTGGGAAACAGATCTGGTAAAAACATTCAGGAAAAATGGAATTACAACTTTCAGTCTCGATTCCATTCCGCGTACTTCAAGGGCACAGGCTATGGACATTCTTTCGTCGATGGCCACAGTTGCAGGTTACAAAGCTACGCTTGAAGCTGCTTTAAGATTACCTACCTTCTTCCCCATGTTTATGACGGCTGCCGGAACCATACGGCCAGCAAACGTATTGATTTTGGGAGCTGGGGTTGCAGGACTGCAGGCTGTGGCAACCGCCCGGAAACTGGGTGCCCAGGTTTATGTATTCGATGTTCGCTCTGCTGTAAAAGAAGAAGTAAAAAGTTTGGGCGGTAAATTTGTTGAAGTGGAAGGTGCCACTGAAGATAAAGATGCCGGTGGTTATGCAGTTGAGCAAACCGAAGAGTATAAAAAGAAACAACAGCAAGCCATTGATGCACAGGCTATAAAATCTGACGTGATTATTTGCACAGCGCAAATTCCCGGGCGAAAAGCCCCGATGCTGGTTTCTAAAGAAACGGTTGAAAAAATGAAAAAAGGTGCTGTTATTGTTGATCTTGCTGCATCGTCAGGAGGAAATTGCGAGTTGACCAAAAATGACGAAGTTGTTCAATTCCAGGGAAAAACAATTATTGGTCAGTCCAATTACCCGGCACAAACTCCGCTTGATGCCAGCCGTATGTTTGGAAAAAATGTTTTTAACTTCCTAAAACTTATTATCGGTGAAGAAGGTGCGCTGAATCTCAATTTTGAAGATGAAATTGTAAAAGGAACGTGCATCACGCATAAAGGCGAACTTTACAATGAACGTGTTAAATCAGTTATAGAAAACAACTAAAAATACCTGATATGGAACAAATTTTACAGTATTTTTTCGAATACAAAGAAGCTATTTTTATTATCGCACTATCCATTTTTTTGGGTATTGAAGTGATTTCCAATGTTCCCGCAGTGTTGCATACCCCGCTCATGTCGGGAGCCAATGCCATTAGCGGCGTAATTATCATCGGGGGTATCATCCTGGTTGGCCACGCCGATCTTTCTGGTTTTTCGCTTGAACTGGTGCTTGGCATTCTGGCACTTATTTTTGGAACCTTAAACGTGGTGGGCGGTTTTGCCGTTACCGACAGAATGCTTGAAATGTTTAAAAAGAAAAAAAAGTAGGAAATCATGGATAAAGGAATTACATTACTGAATATAGCCGGCTTTACTGTTGGCAATACTTTACTTGAATTAAGCTACCTGGTTGCAGCCTTGCTTTTTGTTGTCGGATTGAAAATGCTTTCACACCCTGAAACTGCCCGCCGAGGAAACCTTTGGGCATTTGGCGGCATGGCACTGGCTATGGTCACAACTTTGCTGCTGCATAAAGATGGTGAAGGAAAAGGAATTTCATTAACGAATATCTGGATCATCCTTGCGGCAATTGGTGTTGGTGCTGCCATTGGCTGGACAATAGCAAGAAAAGTTAAAATGACTGCAATGCCACAATTGGTATCGTTATACAATGCAACCGGTGGTGCGGCATCTGCTTTGGTAGCACTGCTTGAATACCCAAATGCAATGACAGGCGATGTGGGTTCCATTCTGGTAACCGTTTTAGGATTAATTATTGGAGCTGTAGCATTTAGTGGCAGTATGATCGCCTTTGGAAAACTCGATGGAAGAGTCGGCGATATTATGAAACCGTTTATGACCTACCTGAACCTGGTATTAATGATTTTAACGCTCGGTTTGGGAGCATTCATTGTCGCCTCCCCTAACCCACCCTCAGAAATGATTTGGGCTATTTACGCTTTACTCGGGCTTGCACTTGTTTACGGTGTTATGTTTGTTATGCCCATTGGCGGCGCCGATATGCCGGTTGTAATTTCATTACTGAACGCATTTACTGGTATTGCTGCTGCCATGGCCGGGTTTATTTACAACAACCAGGCAATGATTTTGGGCGGTATTCTGGTAGGTGCCGCGGGTATGATTCTTACCATTTTAATGTGCAAAGCCATGAACCGTTCCCTCATCAATGTTAT
Organism: Mariniphaga sp.; assembly: GCA_036350775.1. Lineage (GTDB taxonomy): Bacteria > Bacteroidota > Bacteroidia > Bacteroidales > Prolixibacteraceae > Mariniphaga. The sequence goes on along the minus strand of JAZBNQ010000463.1, from coordinate 1,791 downwards.
TGTAGGTGCATTTGGTGGTGGCGTTTCTGCTGCCGGAGGCGAACAGGGTACCATTAAGGAAATAACGTTAAGTGACGCTGCGGTGCTGCTAAGTTATTCGCAGAGGATTGTTGTTATCCCGGGTTATGGATTAGCCGTTGCGCAAGCTCAGCACATTGCCCAGGAACTGGATGAACTGCTCGAAAGCAAAGGTGTGGATGTAAAATATGCCATACACCCGGTTGCAGGAAGGATGCCCGGTCACATGAACGTATTGCTTGCTGAAGCCGATGTTCCTTATGAAAAACTAGTGGAAATGGACGACATAAATCCGGATATGCCCAATGTGGATGTAGCCATTGTTGTTGGTGCCAACGACGTAGTGAATCCCGCTGCATATAACGACCCGGGAAGTCCGATTTACGGAATGCCCATAATTGATGCGCATTTGGCCAAAAACATCATCATTATGAAACGTGGTATGGGAAAAGGTTATGCAGGCATTGAAAACGAACTGTTTTTTAACGATAAAACACGCATGTTGTTCGGCGATGCAAAAAGTTCCATTCAAAAGCTTGTAACCGAAATAAAAACGATGTAAAAATGATGTTTTGAGCATTTGAGCAAAACAGATATTTTGTAAAGGTTAAAAAGAAACTTCAGGATTTGGGGTTTCTTTTTTATTTCAATAAAACATATATTTTTGTGACACTAAGGTCATATTAATCTTAGTGAAATTATGATAATACTGACAATATGCCAGAAGAAACCAAAACCAGTTTTGCATCGACCGAACGCGCTGATAATGCTCATTTAGAAGGAGATGCCCAATTTTTTGAAAAAAATATTATACTTAATTTAATCGCAAATGCTGTTTCTTCCATGTTGGTTATTTTAAACCAGCAAAGGCAAATTGTTTATGCCAACAAATTATTCCTTGATTTTTTAGACCTCACAAACAGCAATACCGTGATTGGAAAAAGACCTGGCGAGGCAGTTAATTGTATTCATGCTTTTGCCGTGGAAGGGGGGTGCGGTACCAGTGAATTTTGCCGAACCTGCGGTGCAATTGGAGCAATTCTGGAATCGCAAATGGGAGTGAAATCAGAAAAGGAATGCCGGATAGTTACCTGCTCGCAAGATGCTCTCGATTTGCGTGTTACAGCAACTCCCTATACCGATGCAAATGGAGAATATACCATTTTTGCCATCCATGATGTAAGCCACGAAAAACGCAGGGAAATACTCGAGCGGGTTTTCTTTCACGATGTATTGAACAGTGCCGGCGGTATTTCCGGCCTGTCATCCCTTTTGCAGGAGGTAAATAATGTCGGTGATATGAAAAAAATTGCAAAAACGATAAACAGGGCTGCCGGCAATATGATTGATGAAATTCAGGCTCAGCGTCAGATTATTGCAGCAGAACGAGGCGATCTGGAACCGGTATTGTCAGTTACAACTGCCAAAACATTGCTGAATGATGTTACCGATCTTTTTTCGAAACATGAAATTATTAAGGGAAAGAAACTTCATGTTCAGGAAAACCTGGATGACGTTACGTTGTACACCGATCCTGTAATTTTAAGAAGGATACTTGGAAATATGGTTAAAAATGCACTGGAAGCATCTTCGATAAAAGCAACGGTTTCACTTTCATTTCAGGGAAAAGATAATAACATCCGCTTTTCTGTACATAACAGCACATGGATTGAGCGGGAAGTTCAGTTACAACTTTTTAAACGTTCATTCTCAACCAAAGGTTCCGGCAGAGGAATTGGTACTTATAGCATGAAACTTTTGGGTGAAAAATAT
>JAZBNQ010000462.1:0-3001 GCA_036350775.1 Mariniphaga sp. | reverse complement strand
TTCCCTAAATTTGATAGATATCAATAAATTACAGCATGAAAAACCTTGAGCATGACGTAAAAAAAGAGATCTCCGAGAAAAGGGAAATAAAATCTGAAAAGGACAATAGTTCTGATTATCAAAAAAAAGAAAGCGAAAACAAATTTCGAAATCTGATTGAATTTGCTGTTGATGGAATTTTGATAGGATCTCACGAAGGATACATTATCGAAGCAAATTCATGTTTATGTTCAATGCTCGGCAGAAAAAAGGAAACTCTTATCGGAAAACACATTAACCTAAGCAAGCTCATATTCACCCCTGAAAGTATTGAAAAAGTACCTTTTCGGTTCGACCTGCTCGAAAAAGGTGAAACCGTTATTAGCGAAAGGGAAATTTTACGCCCTGATGGTTCTAAATTAATGGTTGAAATGCGGACTAAAATGATGCCCGACGGCTCTTACCAATCTATTTTCCGCGATATCACCGAACGAAAAAAGCAGGAATCACAGCTTAAAAAATACACTGCAGAGCTGAGCAAATTAAATGCCGACAAAGACCTGTTTATCTCAATACTTGCACACGATTTAAGTAACCATTTTAATTCTATAATCGGATTTATAGAAATTTTGAAAGATCACTTTCGCAATTTTACAACTGACGAAACAGCAGAACAAATTAATATCATACACAATTCAGCAAATACAGCCTTTTCATTACTTCAGGATCTGATAACATGGACAAAAACGCAATCAGGCTTTATCCATTTTGAACCGTTTTCTTTTAACCTTATATCAATTTGCGATGAAGTGATAAAAAACCTGAAATATTACGCCAAAGGCAAAAACATTACATTATTATGCCAGATTCCTGCTGACTTGATGGTTAAGGCAGATATTCAAATGTTAAAAACCATTTTAAGAAATCTGATATCAAATGCCATAAAATTTACCCCCTCAAAAGGAAAAATAATGGTTATGGCAGAAAAAAAGGAGAATGAAATATTACTGACAGTTTCAGATAACGGCATTGGTATTGATCCGGCCATTCAGAACAAACTTTTTAAAGATTTCAAAACATATTCAACTAATGGCACAAAAGGGGAAAAAGGAACCGGCCTGGGACTTCTAATTTGTAAAATGTACGTTGAAAAACATGATGGCAAAATTTGGGTTGAAAGCACTCCTGGAAAAGGAAGTAAATTTAAGTTTACATTGCCGGATGGTTCAGCATTTTAAAAAACGAAATAAAACCCTTATTGCTGCTCAAGCTTTAAAACATCTTCAGAAAATTCTGTAAAACAAAATCTGTTATTATTCTGTTACTTTGATGTAGAGCAAAAAAAATGGTAAAAAAAGTCATCCATATTTTATTAGCTGCATTGTTGCTTTTGGCAACAACCGGGATGGCTGTGTCGAAACATTACTGCAGAGATTCTCTGGTTTCTACTGTACTTTTTGGTGAAGCAAAAGCCTGTTGCGATTCAGACAGCTGTTGCCACAATGAATTCAGTTTTTTCCAACTCGATGAGGATTATTCAGCTCCTGCATCTTACCAAAATAATCAAGTAATTGAAATTGAATTATTTGCCATCAGTTTTGAAACCAACCCGGCAATTTTTGGAGACAAGGTTGAAATATCATTTTTTACTGAAAAAAATCCACCACCACCACCCAAATTCCAGACCTTGCTTTCGATGAAGCAGGCATTCCTTTTATGATTTAATCTCTTCTAAATTAGAAATTTGCTCAGCTGAAAAAGCTTTGCAAAAAACTATTGGTGCATTATCAGGCAGAGGATTAAAATCATAAAATAACAAGAAATGCTGAACAAAATCATTCGTTTTTTTCTTGAAAACAAATTAGTTACCATACTGCTTTTAGCAGGATTTGTAGCATGGGGCATTGTAACCTCACCATTTGGCTGGCAAATCGGTGCCTTACCGTCCGATCCGGTTCCGGTAGATGCCATTCCCGATATCGGTGAAAACCAGCAAATCGTTTTTACCGAATGGATGGGCCGTTCGCCGCAGGATATCGAAGACCAGATTTCGTATCCGCTCACCACATATTTATTGGGAATACCGGGTGTAAAATCCATCCGGAGCTCTTCCATTTTCGGATTTTCGAGCATCTACATTATCTTCGATGAAGATACTGAATTTTACTGGTCGAGGTCGCGCATTCTCGAAAAACTGGCTTCGCTGCCTGCAGGTTTGTTGCCCGAAGGAGTGCAACCTGCGCTTGGGCCAGATGCTACCGCTCTCGGTCAGGTTTACTGGTACACCATCGAAGGCCGCGATCCGGAAGGCAACCCCACCGGTGGCTGGGATTTGCACGAAATTCGTACCGTCCAGGATTTCTACGTGAAGTATGGCCTGAACTCAGCGTCAGGCGTTTCAGAAGTTGCCTCCATCGGAGGTTTTGTGCAGGAGTACCAAATCGATGTTAATCCGGATGCACTGAACAGTTACAACATTCCGTTACACAGTGTTATGCAGGCGGTGCAGAAATCCAACCGCGATGTGGGTGCTAAAACAATCGAAATCAACCAGGCTGAATACCTGGTACGTGGTTTGGGCTACATTAAAAATATAGGAGACATTGAAAAGGCGGTGGTTGCGGTGCAGGAAAATGTTCCCATCCGTGTAAAAGATGTGGGAAATGTGAGCCTGGGGCCGGCTACCCGCCGTGGTGCACTCGACAAAGACGGCGCCGAAGTGGTTGGCGGCGTGGTGGTGGCCCGTTACGGGGCCAATCCGCTTGAAGTCATCAACAACGTAAAGGATAAAATTGCGGAAATCGCACCGGGCCTGCCCAAAAAGATACTACCCAACGGTGTAGAAAGCCAGCTTACCATCGTTCCGTTTTACGATCGATCGGGACTAATCTACGAAACGCTCGGAACACTCGAAGAGGCCATTTCGCTGCAAATTTTAATAGTCATTCTTGTGGTCATTGTAATGGTTTACAACCTGCGGGCTTCGTTTCTGATATCCAGCTTGTTGCCCATTGCGGTGCTG
>JAZBNQ010000461.1:0-2542 GCA_036350775.1 Mariniphaga sp. | reverse complement strand
TTAAAGGTAATTGACGGCACCATTGCCGGGGCGCAAAAACGGGGTTATCTGGCGCAAAACAAACCGGGCGAAATGGAAATCATGCAGTGGGCGTTTTTCAACCACACCTCCCAAAAAATGGATAATGTGCATGCACAAATTCAGCAAACCACAACTTCCTACCGACCCAACAAAATTATCTGTGACATCGCCACCAAAAACATTTCGTTGCCATTTGAGGCAAAAATGAGTCGCCCGTTTTATCACATGGACCGCGCGTATGCTTTTGCCGAAACGTTTTACTGCTCCAAAAGCTACGCGATGGGAAATATTCAAATGACTATTGTTGATAATCCGAACCAGCAGATGGTCTGGTCGCTGGTGGCAGAAGGAACTGATGGCCCGCTGTGTTTTAGCGGCGGACACCCCATGCGCAGAAGCACTTCCGGGCACAGCCCGTACACCCAAACGTTGCAGTCAAAAGGAACTCTGATTCTGCTGACCGCGCCAACTAAAATCATTCCGGATGCCGACACAGTAATTGCGCCGCTGCATTCAAAAATTGTACGCGCCAATTTGTGGCACCTTCCTGAAACTGAACAGGGAGAAGATTTTGAATTGAAAAACCGGCAAAAATATGGAAAACAGCCGCTTAAACCAGTTAAACCAATCGGTGGAAAAAACGCTGAAGATTTTCAACAATTCTGGGAAAACAATCAGGGTGCCGCCTGTTCATGGTTTTATTATCCGGCAGAAATCCATCCCGTTCAAAAAGATGGTTTTTGGCTGGTGGAGGCAAACCATACGTTTATTGCCGTAATTCCGCTTACTGAAAAATCGGAGAAAATTGCCCCGGCAAAAGGTCTGGTGAAAAAAATGGATGGAAGTGCAGCACGGTTTTTCATTGATTACTACCTGCTTCATTTCCCCGGAGAAATTTCTGGTTACATCATTGAAACCGGCGAAAAGGAAGTATTTGGAAACCTTGAAAACTTCCGGGACTTTCTGGAAAAAAATACGAAAATCAAATTTTCAAACCGAGCGAAAAACCCGGAGGTGGAATACACCAGCATAGCCGGAGAAAAATTAAAAATGAGATATATTCCGGAGAAACTGCGTTGCGAAGCAGAAATCAACGGTAAAAAAATTAATTGGGATAATTTTACAGGAGGTGCTGTTTATGACTCTCCTTTTGTGAAAGTAAAGAATGGCAAAATGGAAATAAGCAACGGCATGCAGGGGTATTCGGTTAAATTTGAAAATGATGTGCCCGTATGGGAAGAAATTACAAAATAAATATCAAAACAATAAGTAAGAGTAAAATCACTATATTTAAAATGACTTCGATGAGGGTAAATTTGAATTTTATTTTTTTCATCGGGCTTGTTAATTTTGAACAAAGCTAAGCTGAAATAGCCGCGCACTTTTGTAATGGTGTGTCAAAAACAGGGAAAATTGTATATTGTACGTTTACCATGAACCGAAAATTGAAACATATTCTATTCCTCCCAATAATGGCATTTGTTGTGCTGGCAAATGCCCAGGACATTGTTTTTGAACACATTACTACCGGTGAAGGACTATCGCAAAGCACGGTAAATGCCATCGTTCAGGATCGGCGTGGATTTATGTGGTTTGGCACCAACGACGGCCTCGATAAATACGACGGATACACTATCGAAAGATTCAGTCATGAAAAAAACAACATCAACAGTTTGAGTAAAAATGCCATTTTATCGCTTTACGAAGACAAGGACGGAATGATTTGGATTGGTACTTATGGTGGCGGGTTGAATTGCTTCGACTTCGAAACGCAGCAATTCAGCCACTTTATGCAAAATCCTTCAAACCCATTTTCCATTTCCAACAATCAGGTTTTCGAAATATTTGAGGATTCGGAGGGTGTTTTCTGGCTGGGAACCGAGCAAGGTGTTGACCGCTTTTATAAAGACGAATCAAAATTTGAAAGCGTGGATCTTCAGGCTGGTATTCCTTTCGGAAAAACAGAAGCCATTGCAGAAGACCGGCTGGGGGATATCTGGATTGCAGGAGGAAATGGGCTTTTCAGGTACAACCGACTCTATAAATCTTTTCGGCAGGTTCCGCTTTTCGCAGATTCTTCGGTTCCAATCCCCGGAAATTTTGTTTGGGAAGTTTTTGTTGACCGGAGAGGCGATTTGTGGGTAGGTTCTTTGTGGGGGCTGTCGAAATTTGACTATACTTCCGGAGAATTTAAACATTTCAGGGCGGAAGGCTGGCCTGAATTTCCGGGAAGAAATTTTCATGTGCGAAATATTTATGAAGACCGCCAAAACAACTTGTGGATTGGCACCGACGGAGCCGGGGTTTTGCTTTTTAACCGGCAAAACGAAACCTTCTCAAAAGTGCACGGAAACAAAAATCAATCGGGCAGCTTTTCAGACAATGTGGTCACTTCCATTTTTGAAGACCGAACCGGAAATTTGTGGTTTGGAACATTCAAAAGCGGAATCAATAAAATTGACCGGCTCTCCAAAAAGTTTCAAACGTTCAGACACGAACAGCACAACTCCAACTCGCTGCC
>JAZBNQ010000460.1:0-9286 GCA_036350775.1 Mariniphaga sp. | reverse complement strand
GATAATGGTGGAACCAAAAGTTCCGCAGTCGATAGCCGTGTTGGCACCAATTTCAACATTATCTTCCAAAATTACATTTCCAATTTGCGGAATTTTTTTGTACGTACCATCTTCCTGCGGTGCAAAACCAAAACCGTCTGATCCAATTACACAGCCTGAATGTAAAATACAATTGTTTCCAATTACAGAATCGTCATAAACTTTAACACCTGCGTATAAAATACAATTCTCACCAACTTTAACATTGTCACCAATAAATACCTGCGGAAATAATTTTGCGCCTTTACCAATTTTTGCATTCCTGCCAATGCTGGTAAATGCTCCAATATAAACATCGGGTTCAACGCTTGCGGTTTCGTGAATTGAAACAGGCGACTCAATTCCCTTACGGGTATTCTGTTTGGCCTGCATATATAAATCGAGTAACGAGGCAAAAGCCTGATAGGCATCATCAACTTTAATTAAAGTAGCCTTTACTTCAGATTTAGGCTTAAACGTGTGATTTACCAATACAATAGATGAACTTGTCTTGTATAAGTAATTCTCGTATTTCGGATTGGCAAGAAAAGAGAGTGTGCCGGGTAGCCCCTCTTCAATTTTCGATACGCCAGAAACTTGAACATTGCCGTCACCAACTATTTCTCCGTTCAAAAACGAAGCAATGTCTTTAGCTTTAAATTCCATTCATCATTTTTTTTGCGATGCAAATATAGGTTTAAACTAATTAATGTCCAATTCTTTTGGATAACAGGTAAAATATTTCCTTACGGTTTTGGTTAAAACCGAGAGGTTTATGTCGGAAGCCTTCCCCATATCTTTAACTTTTCCGTTTTTAAAAAGAATCTTAATATTTTCGGTATGCCGGTTATAAGCACTATTGGTAATTTCACCCGTCATTAGAAGGTAGGAAGACAAATGCTTATCGTTTGTAATCTGTTTTGTAATCTGTTTTAAGGCTTTTTCCTTCCATTTTTTTGAAACCGGCCGGTCAGTGAGTTTTATTCTGAATAGCTGCCTGTTGATAAGATTTTGCGAAAGTTTTGAAAGCACCGGATCGGAACTGGATTGCCACTCTTTTACCGAAGATAAAATATCGTTATCGTCGAGCAATGCATACCATTCGAGCACATTTTTGCCATTTACCATCATATTCTGTGAAAAATCTTCGTGGGTAAAATTATTATCCAGAAAAGTTTTCAGGGTGGGTGTAGTGAATAATGCTTCACCCTGCGACCAAAGGTCTCTTGCCCGCTTAAGTATATTAATGAGAAGGAATTCTGCAGAAACAACTGTTTTGTGCAAATAGACCTGCCAGTACATCAGGCGGCGGGCAATCAGGAATTTTTCAATGGAATAAATTCCTTTGTAATCAACAGCCAGTTGGTCGTTCCAAACTGTTAACATTTTAATAATACGGTCTATGCCCACAATTCCTTCCGCCACACCGGTAAAAAAGCTGTCGCGGCTAAGATAATCCAACCGATCCATATCAAGCTGACTGGCAACCAACTGATGCAAAAACTGCTTTTTATACTGGTTTTTAAAAATCTCAATGGCCAAACTCAGCTTTCCGTCAAACTGACGGTTCAACTCGTTCATCATCAGAAGTGAAATGGTTTCATGTGGTATTTCAACGAGAGTATTTTCCAGAACATGCGAAAACGGGGCATGGCCAATATCATGAAGCAAAATGGCAATGGTAACCGCATCGGCTTCTTCGTCTGAAATCTGGTGACCTTTTAGCCGCAAAACCGAGATAGCCTGCCGCATTAAATGGCTGGCTCCAAGGGCATGTTCAAAACGCGAGTGATTGGCACCCGGGTAAACCAGGTATGAAAGCCCAAGCTGTTTTATTCGTCTGAGCCGCTGCATGTAAGGATGCTCAATCAGATCGAATACCAGTTCCGACTGCAGATTGATGAATCCAAATACCGGGTCGTTTATTATTTTCTTCTTGTTTATAAAATAGTCATTCACTTGTTTTCTTTTAATGAATGGCTAAAAATACAAAAGATTAATTAATTCGCTTTAAGGCATTTATCAACCTATCAAATTTTTGTATTTAAGTAAGAAATTACTATTTTTGCGCAGATTTTTCAGAAAACCTGAAATAGGGGACCAGAGGTTCCCTATTTTGTTACTGGCAAATATGTTGAACAAGGCGAAAATAGCGGAACTGGCAAAGAAAAAGCTTGATGAAAAAGCTTTCATTGTGGATGTGCAGGTAAGTGCATCTAATGTCATCAAAGTGTTTGTTGACAGCTTTGACGGCCTTACCATCGACCGGTGTGTTGAAATCAGCAGGTATCTGGAAAATTGCCTCGACAGGGAAAAAGAAGATTTTGAATTGCAGGTTTCCTCGCCGGGTTTAACTGAAAGTTTCAGGGTAAAAGAACAGTACCTGAAAAACGAAGGCCGGGAGGTGGAAATTGTAACTGCCGACGGAACAAAACGTACAGGCCTTTTGAAAGAAGCAAAATCTGATTTTATTTTGCTTGAAACTTCCTCTCGTGAAAAGGTGGAAGGGCATAAAAAAAAGCAATTGGTTGTTAAAGAACATCATATTGATTATAGCGACATTAAGAATGCAAAAGTTGTAGTTTCATTTAAATAAAAAGAATAGCGATGGAAAATATTAACCTTATCGATACTTTTGCCGAGTTCAAGGAACTGAAGAACATCGACCGGGTGACCATGATGAGTGTGCTCGAAGATGCTTTTCGAAGCGTGCTGATTAAACAGTACGGCTCCGACGAAAATTTCGATGTAATTATTAACATCGACAAAGGTGACTTTGAAATTTGGAGAAACCGTGAGGTGGTAGAAGACGATGAACTGGAAGATCCCAACCTGCAAATTTCCCTTTCTGAAGCCCAAAAAATAGATTCTGATTACGAGGTTGGCGAAGATGTGACTGATGAGGTAAAACTGATAGATTTTGGCCGTCGTGCAATTTTAAATCTCCGTCAAAACCTGGCCAGTAAAATTATGGAACTGGAGAAAGACAATATTTACGGAAAATACAAAGACAAAATTGGTGATATTGTGACTGGTGAGGTTTACCAGGTTTGGAAAAAGGAAATCCTGATTCTGGATGACGAAGGCAACGAACTCATACTTCCCAAGCAGGAACAAATTCCTTCTGACTACTTCCGTAAAGGCGACACGGTGCGCGCCATTGTTTACAAAGTGGAACTAAGAAACAACAATCCACTGATTATTTTATCGCGTACAGCACCAACTTTTCTCGAACGGCTATTCGAACTCGAAATTCCTGAAATTTTTGACGGGCTGATTACCATCAAAAAAATAGTACGTGTTCCGGGCGAACGCGCTAAAGTAGCAGTTGAATCTTATGACGAAAGAATCGATCCGGTTGGGGCATGCGTGGGGATGAAAGGTTCACGAATTCACGGAATTGTTCGTGAGTTAAGAAATGAAAATATTGATGTAATTAATTTCTCAGCAAATACACAGTTGTATATTAAGCGTGCATTAAATCCGGCAAAAATTAACAACATCAAATTAAACGAAAAAGACAAAAGGGCAGAGGTTTATTTAAAACCCGAAGAAGTTTCACTAGCCATTGGGAAAGGTGGTCTGAACATCAGGCTGGCCAGCCAGTTAACCGGTTACGAAATTGATGTTTACCGCGAAATGGAAGAAGATGATGACGATGTAAACCTGGATGAATTTGCCGATGAAATTGAAGGTTGGGTTATTGATGCACTGAAGGGAATTGGTTGCGATACAGCCAAAAATGTATTGAACATTCCACGAGATGAGCTGATTAAACGAACCGATTTGGAAGAAGAAACCATTGACGATGTGTTGAAAGTGTTAAAGGCTGAATTTGAGAACTAAAAATTAAAATTAATTTTAAACTACTCTTAAAGCTTTTGGCTAAACTTGCAGAGACTTTTAATATAGGGTTAGGAAAAGAAAAAAAGATTATATGGCAGCAGGCAAGACAATAAGACTTAGTAAACTTGCAAGAGAATTCAATGTGGGGATTCACACTATTGTGGAATTTCTGCACAAAAAAGGATTTGATTACGACACAAACCCAAATACGAAAGTCTCGGAAGATGCTTTAGCACTTTTGGAAAAAGAGTATAAAGTTGATTTGAACCTCAAAAAGGAGTCGGAAAAAATAATTCTGAAAAGCCACAGGCCAAAACAAGAAGTTATTTCAATTGATGACAAGCCTGAAGAAGAAGAATTTGAAGATGAAGAGGATGATTTCGAAGAAGAAACTCCAAAAGTAACACCTAAAAAAACGCCTGCCCCGGAGGTTAAGAAGAAAGAGGAAGAAACTCCTGTTGAAAAACCCAAACCGGAAGATAAAATCAAGGTAGTTGGCAAGGTCGATTTAGAAAGTCTGAAAAAACCTGCAAAAAAAGCAGAAAAGACAGAACCTGAAAAAAAGGAAAAAGAACCTGAAAAAGAAAAACCGCAAAAAGTTGAAAAACCAGCTGAACCTGAAAAACCGGCTGCACAAAAAGAAGAAAAATCGGAACCGGTTAAAACTCCTGAAGTAAAACCAGAACCTGAGAAAGAACCTGAAAAAACCAAAGAAGAAAACATCGAAACAGAAGTTCCAAAAGTGGAAGAACTCAAAGTAATCGGGAAAATTGACCTTGATGCATTGAACCAAAAAACACGGCCTGCTAAAAAGTCGAGAAAAGAACGCGAAAAAGAACGGAAAGAACGCAGACGTCAAAAAACTGCAACAACTAAACCGGAAGAAAAAGCTGCTACCAAACCGGAAGACCAGGTTTCGGAGGAAACTCATAAAAAAGTAGAAATCACAAGGGCCAGAACAGGCAAACTTAATGGGCCAACAGTAGTTGGAAAAATCGATTTGCCTGAGAAAAAAACAGGTGCTCAAAAAGACACTTCCGATTCAACTTCAAGAAAAAAACGAAGAAAAAGAATAAAAGAATCCGGACGGATAAAATTTGAAGATAGACCTGGAGAAAAGGAAAAAGGAGACCAAAAAGGTCCGAAACCAACCGGCAAAAGGAAGAAAGTTCTGCTTAAAAAAGAGGTGGACGAAGGAGAAGTGCAAAAGCAGATTAAAGATACGCTGGCACGACTTACCTCAAAAGGAAAATCAAAAGGTTCGAAACACCGGCGCGATAAAAGAGCTGCAGCCAGCGAAAGATTGCAGGCAGACCAGGAGAAACAAACCCAGGATAAGAAAATATTGAAAGCAACCGAGTTCGTTTCAGTTAACGAACTGGCCAATATGATGAATGTTAACGTAAATGAAATTATTTCATCATGTATGAGTCTTGGACTTTTCGTGTCCATTAACCAGCGGCTCGATGCTGAAACACTTTCGATTGTAGCTGAAGAATTCGGTTACAAAGTTGAATTTGTAAGTGCCGATCTGCAGGATTCTTTTGAAGTGGAAGAAGATGCCGCCGAGGATTTAAAACCCCGTCCGCCTATCGTAACAGTAATGGGCCACGTTGACCATGGAAAAACCTCATTGCTTGACTACATCAGAGATACCAACGTAATTGCAGGTGAGGCCGGAGGAATTACCCAACACATTGGAGCTTACCATGTGAGTTTGGAAGGCGGGCGTGAAATTACGTTTCTGGATACTCCGGGCCACGAAGCATTTACAGCCATGCGTGCCCGCGGTGCCCAGGTTACCGACATTGCAATTATTATTGTAGCAGCCGACGATAACGTGATGCCGCAAACAGTTGAGGCCATAAATCACGCAACCGCTGCCGGCGTGCCAATTGTTTTTGCCATCAACAAAATTGATAAACCCAATGCCAATGTTGAACGCGTTAAAGAAGAACTGGCAAACATGAACTTTTTGGTGGAAGACTGGGGCGGCAAATACCAGTCTCAGGACATATCCGCCAAAGCAGGAACAGGGATCGACGAGCTACTCGAAAAGGTTTTGCTTGAGGCTGAATTACTTGAACTTAAGGCAAATCCAAACAGAAGGGCAACAGGTACCATTATCGAATCAACACTTGACAAAGGACGTGGTTATGTGGCCACAGTTTTGGTTGAAAACGGAACACTTAAAGCTGGAGACATCGTGCTTGCCGGACAATATTTTGGCCACGTAAAGGCTATGTTTAATGAACGAAATCAGCGCATAAATGCCGCCGGCCCTGCTGAACCAGCCATCATTTTGGGTCTCGACGGTGCGCCACAGGCCGGAGACAAGTTTAACGTGATGGAAGGTGAACGGGATGCCCGAAACATTGCCAATAAACGTGAACAATTAGCCCGAGAACAGGGACTCCGCACCCAGAAACACATAACGCTCGATGAAATCGGACGCCGTATTGCAATCGGTAATTTCCAGGAACTGAACCTGATTGTAAAAGGCGATGTGGATGGTTCCATTGAAGCACTTTCTGATTCGTTAATTAAACTTTCTACTGAAGAAATTCAGGTAAACATTAAGCATAAAGCAGTAGGCCAGATTTCGGAATCAGATATTCTGTTAGCAGCAGCCTCCGAAGCCATTGTTATCGGATTCCAGGTGAGACCGTCAATAAGTGCGCGTAAACTCGCCGAAAAAGAACAAATCGATATTCGTTTGTATTCCATTATTTATGACGCCATTAACGAAATAAAAGCGGCCATGGAAGGAATGCTTTCCCCTGAAATTAAAGAAGAAATTACCGGAACTGCAGAAGTTATCGAAACATTTAAGGTGACTAAAGTTGGTACCGTTGCCGGTTGCATTGTGCGCGATGGCAAAATTACCCGAAATTCCAGAATCAGGGTTATCCGCGACGGTATTGTAATTTACACCGGAAACCTCGGCTCCCTGAAACGTTTTAAAGAAGATGTGAAAGAAGTGAAAAACGGTTACGAATGCGGGTTGAATATCGAAAACTTTAATGATATGAAAATTGGTGATCACGTTGAAGCATTCAAGGAAGTTGAAGTTGCCAAGCAATTGTAGCAATCAAGTTATCAACAACCGGTATTTCATTATTAATCAAAAAATCCTGCTTTCCTCCTCACTTGTTTTAGTAGTTTTGAAGAAAACTCAGGAAAGATGAAACGTAACCTGATTCTTGCTGTATTTATTATTTTGGCGACTGCTGCAGGATATCTTTATTTCAAAAATAAATCAAATCCTTTTTTAAAAGACACCTCGATTTATAAGGCTGTCCCGGTATCCTCACCTTTCTTTTTTGAATTGAATTCCATTCGAAGTATTCCATTCGAAAATTCTTTTATCAGCGAATTGGAAAAAGCAGGAATTGGCAAAAACTGGTTTAATTTTTTACAACAAGCCGATTCTTTAATTGGTGAAAAGGATAATTTACCAAAAAGCCTCAGAAACAGTTCCTTTCTGCTTGCCTATGGAACTGCCGGCAGAAATGAACTGGTTCCGCTTTTAATAACTAATTGCGGATCAGAAAACCGCGAAAACGCATTGGTAAAATTTATTGAAACCATTTATTCTCCGGAAGAATATAATTATTCTGTAAGAGATTACGGAAAACACCAGATTTCAGAAATTACCGACAACAATAATAAAGAAATTCTATTCTTCTCTTTTGCTGACGATTTGCTGCTTGCAAGCAACCGGGCAATTATTATAGAACAGGCTATCAGGCAACTTTCGTCCAACGGAATTCAAAATAATCCGTATTTTTTGGAAGTAACCAGAAATACCGGGTCACAAGACGTTTCCTTGTTTATAAATCACAATTGGATTAACAGTTTTTTTTCTGGCGTTTTAAATCGGAAAACCATTGAAAAAGCAGATGAATTTGGAGCAACCACGCGTTTTCAATATGCAGCTAAAGCTGATAAATTCAGAGAGTTTGCAGCATGGAGTGAAGTTGGTTTTCAATTTAACGACAGGCAACTGGTTCTAAACGGAACTTCTGCTGCCGACGATTCGCTCAATCATTTTCTGTCTGTTTTTGATAATCAACAGCCAGTTCGTTCAGGGGCAGCGGATATTTTACCATACAATACTTCCTTTTTTTGCAGTTTCACTTTTTCTGATAAGAATTCATTTTTTGAAAAACTGGAAGAATTTTTCATGCACTCTCCTGCTTATTACCATCGCGAAGAACGGATGAAAAGATTCGATCAGGGTTTCAGAACCAATGTACGTAAAGTTTTTCAGGATATGGCAAAAGACGAAGTGATTGCAGCAACCACAACCATCCCGGTTGATCCTTCGAATAAAACAACTCTGTTCATTTTACATAGTGAAGGACGTTCTGCAACTGAAAAGCAGCTTCAAAATTTAATGACCAGTTATGCCACCCGCGCCGAAACCGAAATCAGTAAATTGTATTCCGATTTTTCAGCAGATAATGAAAATCAATTCCGGATTTACCGCTTTCCTTATCCCTCTCTTCCGGGGTTGTGGATGGGCAGTCCTTTTGAATTTACCGAAGCCAGGTTTGTAACGATTTACGAAAATTTACTTGTCTTTTCAAACACCGAACAGGGCTTGCAGGAATATTTGCTAAACATGGTACGGGGCTCAACACTTGCACGCGACAATGGATACAAAGTTTTCCGGCAAAGCAGATTGAGCCGGTCAAATATTCATATTTTTGCTGATGTGAATAAAACATTCAGCCTGCGGAATGAGATTTTTGCACCAGATATTCTAAAACAAATTGAGGAAAAAGAAGAAAGTCTCCGCCGGTTTGGAATGATTAGCTGGCAAATCCAGCGCGACAATAATTTATACCTGAATTCACTGGCCATTGAACTCCGGCCTGAAATGGATGAACATGCACAAACCACCTGGCAAAGTCAAATCGGGAGTGAAATTGCGACCAAACCTTTGCTGGTTATCAATCACAACGATCGCTCCAACCGAGAAATCATTTTTCAGGATGTTCAGCACAACCTTCACCTGGTATCTGGGTCAGGAAGTGTGCGCTGGAGTGTTCCGCTTTCAGGAAAAATTATGAGCGAAATAAAACAGGTGGATTATTACAAAAACGGCAGGTTGCAATACCTTTTTAATACAATAGAAAAATTGTATCTCATTGACCGTAACGGAAATAATGTGGCACATTTTCCGGTAACCTTAAAATCGCCTGCAACAAATGGTGTAAATGTTTTCGACTACGACAATAACCGCAGTTACCGCTATTTTGTGGCCGGTGAAGACCGCAAAGTTTATGCATACGATAATGAAGGGAAAATTATTTCGGGCTGGAATTTTGGACAGACAGAATCTGAAGTAACTACCCCGGTTCAGCATTTCAGGATCGACGGGAAGGATTACATCGTTTTTAAAGACAAATCGAAG